>CAVCBD010000025.1:0-25826 GCA_963599935.1 Acutalibacteraceae bacterium
TCATGCCGCCGAAGTTGAAAGGCAGATTGCCGCTCTGGCGGGTTTGCAGCGTCAACTGGTTACGCGGTTCGTAGAACCGCGTAACTGTTAGGGCCGCTGGCCCATGCCACCCTCGAGGGTGACGGTCTCGCCGTTCATATACTTAAAGTCGGGACCGCAGAGCTGAACGACAACGCGGCCGATTTCCTTCTCGACGTCGCCGTAGTGGCCAGCCGGCGGCATGTGGACGTTGGCCTTGAACGCCTCGGGATAGGCATCCTGGAAGTTCTCGAGCGCAGCGGTCCAAGCAAGCGGGCAAACGATATTGACGTTGATGCCGTCCTTGCCCCACTCGTTGGCAGCGACGCGGGTCAGACCGCGGATGCCCTCCTTGGCAGCGGCGTAGCTGCACTGGCCATAGTTGCCAAACAGGCCGGCGCCCGAAGCAAAGTTGACCACGGAGCCCTTGGTCTCCTTCAGGTGCGGGTAGGCCTTCTGCATGTACAGGTAGGTGGCATACAGACCGGAGTAAATGGCGAGGTTGAACTGGTCCATGGTGTGATCGGCGATCGTCACGCCCGAAGCGCTGGCCTGAGCATTGTTGACGACGGCGTCGATGCGGCCGAACTCCTCAATGGCCTTGTCGATGACGTTCTGGACGACGGCCTCGTTGTCCTGACCAGCCGAGACATCGGCCTGAACAGGCAGAACCTTGACACCGTACTCGGCCTCGAGAGACTCCTTGGCGGCCTCGAGCTTGGCGACGTTGCGGCCAGTGATGACAAGGTTCGCGCCCTCCTTGGCAAATGCGATATCGATGCCGTAGCCGATGGAGCCAGCGGAGCCGTCCTTAAGCGTGGCCTTGCCGCCGCCGGTAACGATCACGGTCTTACCAGTGAAAAGTCCCATATAAAGTCCTTTCAAATCGCGACGGGCCTGCCCGTCGACTGCGCGCATCCAACTTCACGCGCCAAAAGCTGAAATGCAACTTTAGCGGGTTCAAGTGAAAAATAAAGCCCATGGCAGGCGAACGGCGCAACGTCTTTCGGCGAAGGGAATGTCAAGTACAAACTGGATAAAGTGGCCGAGTTTTTGCTATCGACGCGAGCCATCGAACACGTTTTGAAACTTTGCTGCAGTGCGCGGGATGTCGGCGCGAGACTTTATCATAGGGTGACAAACAACGATGAGGAGCACATGCCTATGACAGACGAGCTGGACCCCCAGACTCAACAGCATATTGATGATTCCGCAGACGTCACTGCAGATGCCGACGCTGTGACCTGCGATGATATTGACCTCGACGACCCCATCTTGGACGAAAGCGCTACGGCGGAAACCCCCGGCGCCGAAGATGCCGGCGAGCAAAACGACGATGCGCCCGCTCAGGACGACGACCCCGTACAGGATGCCGCTCCGCAAGCTGCGGGCCCTATCGAGGTTTCTTCGGAAGAAGAGCTCGACGCCGTCATGGACTCCATGATGGATGCCGTCAAAGCGATGAAAGACGCCGTGGCCGACGCTGACGTTGACGCCGAGGAAGAGGAGGCCGCCGAGGCAGCCTCGACCTTCGTACCCGGCGAGACTCCGGTTGCCGACCAGGGCAGCGCCATGCCCTCGTTTCTGCAGCTCGAGCATCCCACGATTGGCGCTGATGCGGTCGACCCGCACGCAGCAGGCTTTTCTGTGGTCGAGGGCGGCACCGGCAATATCGCCGCGCCGCAGGCTGCCGATGCGGACACTGCCGACACCGCTCGCCCGACTGCCCCGCACTCCCCCGCCGCGAGCCACGATCTGGGGACCGCTGTCTCGAACACTGCGAACGCCGTGGGCACCTTTATCGCCCAGGGCGCCTCGGCCATGCGCGAGATGAACGCCGCGAAAAAGGCACTTGCCAATGCCCGCGCTCACCTGGCCGAACTTGAGCAGCGCATTGCCGATCAGGCCGAGGAACTCGAGACGCGCCAGGATATCGCAGGCCGCTACGACCAGATCGTCGCCGACCAGCGCCAGGCGATTGCCACGACCCAAAAGACTACAGCGGCCGCCGAGATTGACCGTGATACCCACGCCGCCAAAGCGACAGAGCTCAAGGGTCAGCTCGAACAAATGAAGACAGAGGATGACGCGACTGAGCTCCGTCTGAAGGCCGCGCTCGACGCCGTGGAGGCCCGCGAGGCGAGCTCGCGCGAGACCGGCAACCGCCTCGTTCGACGTCTTGAGGATTCCAAGCGCATCCGCGACAAGGTGAAGGCCGAGCGAGACGCCGGCATTGCCGCCGCACAACAAACCGTCGACGCCACGCGCGCCCAGCTCGAGACGCTGCGTCATGAGTATGCCGAGCTGCAACGCAATCCCTCGGCAAATCCCGCCAACTATACGGTGCGCACCAGCGAGCTCTCGATGCAGATCTCCGACACGGCAGATGCCCTGCGTAAAGCCGAAGAAGATGTCCCGCGCATCACCGCCGACCTTGAGCATTCACTTGCCGCAGCCGAGCAGGCCGTCGAGCAGGCTCAAGCCCCTATCGCCGACGCAAAACGCGCGCACCAAGCCGTGACGACCGAAGCCGATGCCGCGCGCGACGAGCTGCAGACGGCGAAGACCGCCGCCGCGACTCGTCAGCGCGAACTGCGCGAGAAGATCGCCGCGGAGGACAAGGCACGCCGCGAGCAGGAGCAGACCATCGCCAACGCCCAAGCAGATGCCGCACATGCGCAGTCGATCATCGAACAGGCGACCGAGGTGCACGACCACCCAGAGATCACTGAGTCGCTTGCAGGATCCTTGGCCCGAGACAAAGCCGAACACGCCGAGACCGAGCGAGAAGTCGCCCAGCTGGAGGCCACCGAGGACGCGGTGCGCGAGCGTACCCGCGACTCACGCATCAAATTCACCGGCGCCATCGTCTGCATCGTCGCCGCAATCCTGGTGATCATCGCAATCTGGTTGTTCGCGAGCAAGTAAGCCGATTGCCAAAAAAGCCCCAACGCAGTTGCGGTGAGATAGTTCCTGTTTAGCCCTCAAAAAGGCCAATTCAAGAACTATCTCACCGCAACTTTTTGGTGCAAAGGGGTCAGGCTACTTTGCACCAACTTGGTGCATATAAACCAGTCCCCATTGCGCCAGCAACGTTTGCCCAGATAAAACCTGCCAAAATAAACCTGTCCCTTTTTGGCAGGTTGAACCACGGCAACACCGATGTTCTGGCAAAGTCAGCGAAAACCCGCCAGAGCGAGCAAGATGACGTGAAAGAGGAGGGCATTGACCTTCTGGTCATGCCCGACGATTGAACGTCAGATTGCCGCTTAGGGGCGTTTGCAGCGTCGGCCGGTTACGGCGTTTGGAAAACGCCGTAACCTACTGGATGAGCATCGCGTCGCCAAAGCTGAAGAAGCGGTAGCGCTCCTCGATGGCGGCGGCGTAGGCATCCATGATTTGGTCGCGGGTGGCGAGCGCGCTCACGAGCATCATGAGCGTGGAGCGCGGCACGTGGAAGTTTGTGATCAGCGCGTCGACCACGTGATAGGTCGAGCCGGGCATGAGGTAGAGCTGCGTCGTCGCGTTCTCGCGCACCACGATGTCACCGCGGCCGAGCGTGTCGGCGCCGTCCTCGCGGCCCTCAAAATAGCGCGCCGTCACGGCCGGATCGGACACCGGCGCGTCCGCGTCAAACGCGCTCTCGAGCGAGCGCACCGCGGTGGTACCGACGGCGATCACGCGATGCCCCTCGGCCTTGGCCTTGTGCACGGCGTCGACCACCTCCTGCGACACGTGGTAACGCTCGGTGTGCATCACGTGCTGTGTGGGGTCGTCCTCCTCCACCAAGCGGAAGGTATCGATACCCACCTCGAGCTCGACGGCGGCAAACTTCGCACCCTTGGCCTCGATGGCAGTCATAAGCTCGGGCGTGAAGTGCAGGCCCGCCGTGGGGGCAGCAGCCGAGTGCTCCTCCTTCATGGCGTACACGGTCTGATACTTCTCGGGGTCGCCCTCGTAATCGGTAATGTAGGGCGGCAGTGGCACATGACCGGCGGCATGAATAGCCTCGTCGAGCGTGCGCGGCTCGCCAGCGGCATTGCAACCAGCCGGCTCAAAACGCACCAGACGGCCGCCGCGGCTATCGGTGACATAATCGACGACCTCGGCCGTCAGCACCACGGGAGCCCCCTCGGGCGCATGGGCGCCGCCGGCACGATACTCAATCTGAGCACCGGGCTTCAGACGCTTGCCGGGCTTGACCAGACACTCCCAAACATGGCCCAGCGGATCCACATCCTCACGGCGCTTAAGTAGCAGCGTCTCGACCACACCGCCCGAGCCGGCCTTGCGACCAATCAGGCGGGCCGGCATCACGCGCGTCTTGTTGATGACGAGCACGTCGCCCGGCTCGACATAGTCGATGATGTCGCGGAAGATGCGGTGCTCAACGGTACCGCCATGCCCCAAGGGCGTTCCGGCCTCGGAACCCTTGCGGTCCACCACCAGCAGGCGACAGGAATCGCGCGGCTCGGCGGGAGCCTGAGCAATCAGTTCCTCAGGAAGGTTGTAATCAAAATCATCGGTACGCATAGACACGTCAGATTCTCCTTATATAGCTAAAGTCCGCTCTACATCCTAGCAGGCTGCCAGTCCAAATGAACTACTTTTTGGCGGCTTTGCGCTCGTCGCGGATGCGGGCGCGGTCCATGGCCGCCTCGACGGCCGAGAAACGGCAGCCGCAGTAATTCTGCCGATACATGCTCAGCTCGCGCGAGCGACGCGTGGCCTCGGGATAATACGGGCGAAAATCGCGGATCACCGGCGTGAGTCCACGGGCAGCCGCCAGGCGTTCGAGCACGTCATTGCAGGTGTCGAACAACTGATACGGCGAGACGGCAAGCGTCGTGCCCACGTACTCAAATCCGCGCTCCTCGGCAACTCGGCACGCCTCGGCCAGGCGCAGGGCATAGCACACGCGACAGCGACGGGGGCGATCAGCTCCCAGCGGAGCCACACCGGTCTCCCAGCGCTCGCGGTCCTCCCCCGCCTCGATAAGATCGATGCCGACGTCGGCACACCACCGGCGCAGCTCGTCCAAACGCCGCTGCCATTCATCGCGCGGCTGAATATTGGGATTGGTCCAGCAGATCGTGGGCTCAAACCCCTCCTCGCGTAGCAGGCGAACCGGCTCAAGCGAGCACGGCGCGCAACAAGCATGCAGCAGCAACGGCTTCATCGACATCTCCTCTCCCACAATGATTTTTCTGGGACGGGGATTAAAAAATCATTGTGTACCTAATGATTTTTTAATCCCCGTCCCAGAAAAATCATCGAGACCACTTTCCAAAAAAGCGAACGCCAAAGGACGTGTCCTCGCAGGCGACAATGCGGCAGTCACGCAGGATGGTTCGCACGTAATACCAATCGCCCACACAGCCCGACAGGTGCAGACCAGCAGCCAAGTAACACAGCAGCGGATACCCCGAAAACGCAAAGCCCAACGCAAACGCCGCCGTCAAAACAACCGTCGGTGTCAGGCAAATCGCCACATACCGCTTACGCGAATACACAACGCCCTCGGCGCAGGCGTAAATCATGCACGTCTCGCGGTTCGCCCCAAAGGTCACATGCGCGCCCGCGGGCGCCAGCAGCTTAAAGAACACCGCGTGCACGAGCTCGTGCATGGCAAACGACGCCGCCGAAACCGCAACCAAGCCGACCATCCAGCCCACGACCGCCGCCCAGCCGCACGTCGCAGCCGCATCCAGGTCCGCAGGCCCGCCCAGCAGCATAAACACCGGCACCAGGCAAGCGGCGAACACCGCAATCACGACCATCCCCCACACGAAGCAAGCGTGCAGAAAATCCTCGTCCTCAAACGCATGTATGTTGGAAATCTCATTCATAGCATCTTAGGATAGCGCCCCTGCCACGTACCCGTCCGCATGTGCGATAATGTCGAACGATATGCACGAATTGACCACCGCGTCGCCAGGCCTTGCGCCCGGCCGCGCTCTCACCATACGCGAAGGAGTCCCATGGCATCCAAATACTCCATGAACGACCGTCCCAGCTGGCCTCGCCGCGCCATCGTCACCGCCGGCGAGCCCTACGGCAACAAGGGCCTTCACTTTGGCCACGTTGGCGGCGTCTTTGTCCCGGCCGACTTCTTCGCCCGCTTCCTGCGCGACCGCCTGGGCCGCGAGAACGTCATCTTCACCTCGGGCACCGACTGCTACGGATCGCCCATCATGGAGAGCTACCGCAAGCTCAAGGAGAACGAGGGCTACGACAAGTCCATTAGCGAGTACGTCGAGTCCAATCACTCCCGCCAGGCCGCGACCCTCAACAACTACAACATCAGCTGCGATATCTACGGCGGCTCGGGCCTTGAGCCGGCGGCCCAGATCCACAACGAGGTTACCGCCGAGATTATCGAGCGCCTGCACGAGCAGGGCACCATCTCCAAGCGCTCTACCCTGCAGTTCTACGACGCCAAGGCCGGCACGTTCCTCAACGGCCGCCAGGTGATCGGCCGCTGCCCCATTCAGGGCTGCAAGTCCGAGAAGGCTTATGCCGACGAGTGCGACCTGGGTCACCAGTTTGAGCCCGAGGAGCTCATCGCACCCAAGAGCCAGCTCACCGGCGAGGTGCCCGAGCTGCGCCCGGTCGACAACCTCTACTTCGACCTGCCCGCCTACCTCGACTTTATGAAGACCTACACCGCCAAGCTCGCCCAGAACCCGCAGGTTCGCTCCGTGGTCTCCAAGACCATGGAGGAGTGGCTGCTGCCGGCTCAGCTCTACATCCAGAACAAGTTCCGCGAGGCCTTCGACGCCGTCGAGGACCAGCTGCCCGAGCACACCGTGCTGGAGCCCGAAGGCAACAAGAGCAGCTTTACCGTCACCTTCCCCAGCTGGAAGGAGCGCGACGACGCCCACGCGGTGCTCGCCAACGGCGGCGTGCGCTTCCGCAGCGGCAAGGCGCTCGTGCCCTTCCGCATCACCGGCAACATCGACTGGGGCGTTCCGGTGCCCGAGGTCGACGGCGTTTCCGACGTCACCTGCTGGTGCTGGCCCGAGAGCCTGTGGGCGCCCATCAGCTACACCCGCACCGTGCTCGCCCGCGATGCCAAGGCCGCCGGCGTGACCGAGGGCGTCGCCGCCCAGGATGCCGCCCTCATGGGCGAGCCTGCCGCCGATTCCACGCAGGTCCCCGCGCCCACCTACCAGCACAGCTCACTCGACTGGCGCGACTGGTGGTGCTCTGACGACGCACAGATCTACCAGTTCATCGGTCAGGACAACATCTACTTCTACTGCATCGCGCAGACCGCCATGTGGGAGGCCCTGGGTTGGGACCTCACGCAGAGCACCGTCAGCGCCTGCTACCACCTGCTCTACATGGGCAAAAAGGCGAGCTCGTCCTCGCAGACGCCTCCCCCGCCGGCAGACGACCTGCTCAACCACTACACCTGCGAGCAGATGCGTGCACATTGGCTGTCGCTCGGCCTGTCCGAGAAGCCGGTAAGCTTTAGCCCCAAGGCATACGACACGCGCGTGACCGGCAAGGACAAGGACGGCAACGAGGTGCGTGCCTGCGACGACAAGCGCGTCATCGATCCGGCCCTTAAGGAGAGCGCCCTTTTGACCGGCGTCTTCAACCGCCTGGCCCGCAGCTGCTTCTACGGCGTCGCCGTCAAAGAGGGCGACGAGAGCCCCTATCGCAACGGCTGCATCCCCGCTGGTGCCGCCTCCGCCGCCGTGGTCGAGGCTGCCGAGCAGGCAGTTCTCGCCTTTGAGCAGGCCATGTACAAGTTCGAGACGCACCGTGCGCTCGCCGTGTGCGACGACTACCTGCGTGCCGCCAACAAGCGCTGGAGCGATGCCTCCAAGGCCGCCAACAAGCTCGAGGGCGAGCCAGCCAACGCCGCCATGAAGCAGGCCCTGGTCGACGCCTTTACCGAGCTGCGCGTGGCGACCGTCCTGATGCACGGCATCGTTCCGGCCGGCTGCGAGCTCATCTGCGAGTACTTCGACGTCGATCCGGTCGCCTTCTTTAGCTGGGATAACATCTTTGCCTCCACGGACGAGTTTGTGGAAAGCCTGGGCGAGAAGCCTGGCGAGCACCGCGTGAAGCCGCTGCCCCCGCGCTTCGACTTCTTCAGCAAGCACGAGAGCCAGTACTAAAGCACGCTAACAGCGGCGTGCCCGGAAAGTAATCAATTTGGGACGGGAAGGAAAGACGGATGTCCAAGCCGCGTCGTCGTAAGCAGAAAAAGCAGGTCAAGGCCGAGCTCAAGCTCAGGCAGTTTGCCGCCACCGAGCTTTCCGACCAGCTTGCCGCCCTTCCTTGCGCCGCCGACCTGCCGCGCTTTATGGTCGACACGGTCGCCGGCGCCTATGCGCCCGCCGATGCCGAGCTCATGATCGAGGGCTTCGGCGCCGCGGCCACACGCCCGGTCACGCTGCGCGCCAACACGCTCAAGGCAACCGCCGAGGACATCGCTGCGGCGCTCGATGCCGCCGGCATCGCCCACAACCCCGTCACCTGGTACCCAGACGCCTTCATCCTGCCCGAGGCCCAGGTTTCCGATCTGTGGGATCTCGGCATCTACCGCGACGGCAAGATCTACCTGCAGAGCCTGTCGTCCATGATGCCGCCGCTGGTCCTGGGCGCACAGGCAGGCGAGGACATCCTGGACATGTGCGCAGCCCCTGGCGGCAAGACGACGCAGATCGCCGCCCTCACGCAGGGGCAGGCGCACCTTACCGCCTGCGAGATGAGCATTCCCCGCGCCGAGAAGCTCGAAGCCAACCTCCACCGCCAAGGCGCAAAAAACGTGCCCGTCATGCGCACCGACGCACGCGAGCTCGACGAGTTCTTCCGCTTTGACCGCATCCTGCTCGACGCTCCCTGCACCGGCACGGGCACCGTCATCAGCGGCAACGAGAAAAGCCTGCGCGGCCTGACCGAGCAGCTGCTCAACAAATGCGCCCGCTCGCAGCGTGCGCTTCTGGACCGCGCCATGGGAGCCCTCAAACCGGGCGGCACGCTCGTCTATTCGACTTGTTCGATCTTGCCGCAGGAAAACGAGGACGCCCTGCAAGAGGCCCTCGACAAGCATATGGACTGCGAGCTCATCCCCCTCGACGGCACGCCAAGCGAAAGTGAGGCATGCCGCGCGCAGGAAGCTGGCGAGGAGCCGCGCATCGAGTCCAACGCCCTGACCGAGGCCATTGCCGCGGGTCAGGTATCGGCCATCGCCAACGGCCTGCCCGGCACGCTCACCATTCCGCCCAGCCGCGACTTTGAGGGCTTCTACATCGCCCTGATCCGAAAACGCAGCTAGCGCACGGATCCAAAACTCAACGAGCTATCTCCGTGCGCGTTTGCCCTGCTGGTCGCGATGCTGTTTAAGCATCGCGCGCTCCTTGCGTTCGGCCCTTTTGCCCTTAATGGCCGTGACCACAAAGTAGATGACCGCGGCGGCAACGATTGCGCCCACACACAGGCCAATCGAGCCCAACATTGCCGAAAATTCCATACCGCGTCACCTCTCTTTTAAACGGGACTTTCAAGATAGCACCTCGATCCCCGCCACCACAGCTCCTTCACGTTCGCCGGCCCTTCGGTCTAACGGATGGCGCGGCGGGGAAAAATCAACTCGTCAAACGATTTAGCATTCGTAATTCCGGCTGCATCGCGCCGGCCGTCATCACATAGAATCGAGCTTCCATGGATACCCTCAACGATCTAAATGAGCGCGTCGACGCCTTCGTCGGCACCAGCTCCTTCGACACGTCCGCCGCGGCAAACGACCAAGTTCCCATCGATGTGCCCGCCGAGGTTCATGAGGACATCGTCGCCTCGGTCGATTTTTCCGAGGTCGAGCTCGCAGACGAGTTTACCGAACCCCAGGTAGCCGTCACGCCCAACGGCCTACTCCCTATGGAGCCCCTGCCCATCGACGGACGCCTGCGCAAGGCGGCCCTTCGCATGCCTGACGAGATTGAGGAGGCCAGCGGCTTCACGCTCTTCGGCCGTCGTATCAAATCGCTCATCTACACCACCGACGTCGCGGTCATCCGCAACTCCAACGCCGATGCCGTCTTTGCCGTTTACCCCTTCACGCCGCAGCCCGCCATTACGCAGGCGCTGCTGACCGTCGCCGAGTGCCCGGTCTTCGTAGGCGTGGGCGGTGGCACCACCACCGGCAAGCGCTCCGTTCAGATGGCAGCCGTCTCCGAGATGCAGGGCGCGGCGGGCTGTGTGGTCAACTCCCCCGCTACCGCCGAGATGGTCGAGCACATCACCAACATCGCCGACATCCCCGTCATCGCTACGGTCGTTCGCTGCGACGACGATGCCCACGCCAAGGTGCGCGCTGGAGCCAAGATTCTCAACATCGCCGCCGGCAAGAACACGCCCCAGGTCCTACGCGAGCTGCGCAAGCACTATCCCAACCTGCCGCTCATCGCGCCGGGCGGCAAGACGCCCGAGAGCATCCGTGAAACCATCGCCGCCGGCGCCAACGCCATCATCTGGACGCCGCCTTCGGCCCAGCAGCTACAGACCGACATGATGCAGCGTTATCGCAAGATGAAGGAAGACGCCACACCTGTCATCTCGCACGACGATGTGCCCATTATCGACCAGGTCTCCGCCGCCGAGGTCAGCCAGGTCGAGAACATGAATCCCGACGTGCCGATTCCCGACGAAGTCATCGAGCGCGTCGCTTCGATCCACGAGCGCGTCGAGGAGCATCGCGCCAACCGCGGCCTCAAGCCGTCACTGCACGGCTTCTTCTTCCGCGGAAAGAAACGCTAACCCCAACAGCAAGGCCCGCCCCACAAACGTGAGGCGGGCCGTTTTCGTTTGAGCAATCATGCAGCGATGTGATGGGGCAAATTAATCCACGCGGTTGTCGCCCATAAAGAAGAGCGCCACCGTGCCAGGTCCGGTATGCGAGCCAATCAGAGTACCGATGTTATTGATCTCAATCTTGCCTTTAAGCTGCGGAATCTGTTCCTCGATCAGCGCCGCAACTGCCTCGGCATCCTCGCGGCACGCCGAGTGCGACATGATGCACTTACCCGAATAATCCGCACCGTCCTGCACGTGTGCCATCATGGTTTTAGCCATCTCGGAAATCGCGCGCTTCTTAGTGCGAATCTTCTCACGTGGCGACAGCCCACCTTCGCAATCGACCGTCATAAGCGGGCAAATCTTAAGCGCCGTGCCGATGATCGCGCTCGCAGCCGAAATGCGACCGCCGCGCAGGTAGCTCGACAGATCGGTCGAGAAGAACCAGTGGTGCAGGTTGAGCTTGTGCTCTTCGATCCAGGCAGCCGTCTCGTCGAGTGAAGCCCCGCTATCGCGCACGTCGGCGGCACATTCCGCCAGCAGGCCAAAGCCCGAAGACGCCGCCAGCGAATCGATGACGCGCACCTTGCCGCCCTGGGGATAGCGATCCGCGAGCATCTGCGCCGCAACACAAGCCGAGCCATACGTACCCGAAATACCCGACGACAACGTCAGGTGCAGCACGTCTTTACCCTCGGCAACAAGCGGCTCCCAAAACTCCTCGTACTCACCCACGCTCACCTGAGACGTCTTGGGCATGGCGCCTGCGGCAATCTGGGCAAAAAACTCGTCCGGCGTAATCGACTGATACAGATCGTCCGTATAGACATCATCGTCGATCTCGTAATGAAAACACACGACAGGGATATTGCGCGATTCAAAGAACTCCCGAGTTCGATCGGCGGCGGATTCACAGGTCAGGACAAAATCACTCATATGAGGCTCCTTACGTATTGCTACGAAAATTATCGCACAGCAAGCATAAATACGGTACAAATGTCCACTATTTACCAAATAGAGCCAAAAGTAGTGAACATCTTTACCGTCATCATCTCTATCGATCCCGGAGGCGTACGTCTGTAAAAACGACCCATCGTCTCCACTCAACCGCCATATCTACCTCAACTAAATCGATTTACCAAACCGTTCAGCCGACAATTCAGCCGCTGGCGCAAAATCGAAACAAAAGCGGCGCATACTGATAAACGTTTGACGCTGTTTATCAGTTTTACCAGCTCCATCGGAAGGTGTTTCATGGTCGCATTCGATCGCAACCCGCAAGACTTTAAGTATCTGCGCCTGCTGTCGAGACAATTTCCCACCGAGCAATCCGCGTTTACCGAGATCATCAACCTCTCGGCCATCCTCAACCTGCCCAAGGGCACCGAGCATTTTATGAGCGACGTGCATGGCGAGTACGAAGCCTTTATGCACATCCTCAACAACTGCTCGGGCGTCGTGCGCGAGCATGTCGACGAGATCTTTGGCGACACGCTCTCCTTTGACGAAAAGGGCGAGCTGTGCACGCTCATCTACTACCCGCGCGAGAAGATCGACCTGGTCCGCAGCCAGCACGAGGACTCGCCCACCTGGTACAAGACGATGCTCGACCAGCTCATCATGGTCGCCCGCTCGCTTTCGAGCCGCTACACGCGCTCCAAGGTGCGTAAGGCCATCCCGCGCGACTACGCCTACATCATCGACGAGCTGCTGCACACGCACCCGGACGAGAACAACTATCGCGTGCGCTATCACGAGCGCATCGTGGAGTCCATCCTGGAGACCGCGAGCGCCGACGACTTTATCGAGTCGCTCGCCTCGCTCATCAAGCGCCTGGCTGTCGACCACCTGCACCTGGTGGGTGACATCTTTGACCGCGGCGGCGGCGCGGCCAAGATTATGGACCGCCTGCTCACCTACCATTCGCTCGACATCCAGTGGGGCAACCACGACCTGCTGTGGATGGGCGCTGCGGCCGGCGAGCCCGCCTGCATTGCCACGGTGTTGCGCAACAACCTGCGCTACGACAACTACGAGATCCTCGAGAACGACTACGGCATCTCGCTGCGCGAGCTTGTCGCCTTCGCCGATGCCACCTACACCGCTGGCGAGTCCATCACCCCGCTGATCAAGGCCATCAACGTGCTGCTCTTTAAACTCGAGGGCCAGATTATCCAACGCCACCCCGAGTTCGACATGACCGACCGCCTGCTGCTCGACAAGATCGACCACGACTCCGGCACGGTCACCCTCGCCGACGGCAGCGTGTGGCCGCTCACGACCAACGACTTCCCCACCGTCGACCCGGCTGATCCCTACACGCTCACGCCCGAGGAGCAGCACATCATCGACAAGCTCGTGTCCGAGTTTGTCACCGCCGATCACCTGCATCGCCATATCGATTTCCTCTACACGCACGGCTCGATGTACAAGGTCACCAACGGCAACCTACTGTTCCACGGCTGCGTGCCGCTCAACGAGGACGGCACCTTTAGCAGCATGAACTGCCTGGGCACCTGGCACGCCGGCCGCGATTATTTCGATTTTTGCGACCACATCGCCCGCCGTGCCTGGCGCACCGGCGACCGTGATGCCCTCGACTGGATGTGGTACCTGTGGATCGGCTTTAACTCGCCCGCCAGCGGACGTCTGGTGCGTACCTTCGAGCGCGCCTATATCGCCGACAAGAGCACCTGGGTCGAGCCGATGGATCCGTACTACACGCTCACCACGTCGCCCTCGGTCTGCGATGACATCATGCACGAGTTCGGCGTCGTCCCCATGGCATGTTCACCGACCGGTCACATCATCAATGGCCACACGCCCGTTAAAACCACCAAGGGTGAGCAGCCCATTCGTGCCGACGGCAAGCTGCTGGTTATCGATGGCGGCTTCTGCCGTGCCTATCACCCCAAAACGGGTATCGCCGGCTACACGCTCATCTCCAGTTCGCGCGGATGCCGTCTTAAGTCGCACCAGGCCTTTACCACCGTTGCCGAGGCGCTCACCCGCAACGTGGACATTGCGAGCGAGACCAACCGCTTTGACCAGGCCGACCGACGCCGCATGGTAAGCGATACCGATTCTGGCGCCAAGATCCGCGGCCAGATTCAGGACCTGCGCCAGCTGCTCGATGCGTATAGAAACGGTGCTATCGAGGAGCGCGCCTAGCTCCGCCCGCGGGGATTGGCTAAACTTTCTGAGTTTGTCATCCCCGCGGCGCTTCGGCGCTAGCTTAAGGCAGGTACCATGCAAAAGCTCCTTGCGCAGATCATGAAGTTTGGCGTCGTCGGCGTCGTCGCCACGGTCATCGACTTCGGCATCATGAATCTGCTCCACTACGGTCTGGGCCTCAACATCCTGATTGCCAACACCAGTGGCTTTATCGTCTCGCTCATCTTTAACTACGTCGCGAGCATGAAGTACGTGTTCGCGCACAAGGAGGGCATGAGCCGCCGCCGCGAGTTCATTATCTTTGTCGTGCTGTCCGTTATCGGCCTGGTGCTCAACGACGGCATTGTGCTGGCCCTCAACGCCGGGCTTAGGCTCGAGGCCAATATCGCCAAGATCTGCGCCACCGCGCTCGTCATGGTCTACAACTTTGTGACCCGCAAGATTTTCCTGGAGGGCGACGAGACCAAGTAGCTCGGCACCCTGACAACATTACGAGGCCCACGGACGACATGCGCTCGGCGCAGCATCGTCCGTGGGCCTTGCTCGTTTACGGGCTAATTTGGCACGCTTGCGGATTAGCTCTTGAAAATTTGGCGAGTTCGTATAGTTCTTGGCAAAGACCTTACGTTTCCCTTGCAAAAGCTCTAAAGTATCCTCTGCTCGATTCATCAACGCATTGGATGTGATTACGTGCGCAAGGCACTGGCACAACCTCATACCAAGCAGTTCCTCAAGTTCGCTGTCGTGGGACTTATCTCCTTTGGCATCGACTGGGGCATGCTCATTGCGCTTGTCGAGCTGTTCCACCTCGACTTTTTGATGAGCACCACGATCTCGTTCATCACGTCCGTCGTGGTCAACTACTGGCTCAGCATGAAGTACGTGTTCGACCACCGCGAGGGCATGAGCCGCAAGCGCGAGTTCACGATCTTCACCATCTTGTCGGTGATTGGCCTGGGCCTCAACGACTTGTACATGTTTGTGGGCGTCACGTTTTTGAGCATCGGCTACCAAGCCATGAAGGCCATCGCCACGTTCTTGGTCACCTGGTACAACTACTTTAGCCGCCGCTTCTTCCTCGAGGGCGCACGTTCGTAGTCAGTCAAACATAACCTCGCATTTGCAGCCGGTTGGAATTCACGTTCCAACCGGTTTTTTGTTTAGCGAGCATGATTGCCGGGCTTTCTAAGCATGCCGATGAGAGCACATGAACGGGCCACGCTGCCGAAATGGGATGCCGTTTCCCAATAGGCCTCCTCAAGGAAACGGCATCCCAGTTTGGGGCCTCAGAATGGGACACAGTTTCCCCAATGGGCTCGTCTGGGAAAGCGTGTCCCGGAATTTAGCTCTGAAATGGGATGCGGTTTCCCAATGATCACTGAAGCGGAAAATACATCCCGGAATGACGCACCGAAACGGGATGCAGCTTCCCAATGGCCATGCAACCGGAAAGCTCATCCCGAAATCAGCCTCCAGAGTGGGACGCGCTTTCCGGATGAGCCTCGACTGGGAAACTCCGTCCCATTCGCATCAAAAAACGGGCGGCCCGGATACTGTCCGAGCCACCCGTTCCGTGCGTTATGTTGAAAGACTCCTAGCCTGTAACGTAATACCAGACGACGTTGTCGCCATTGGAGAGAACGTAGTTGCTGCAGGCCGTCATGGGCGTTACACCGTTGACGGAGTACATCCAGCCGCTCGTGCCGCCGTACTGCTTTTCGGCTAAGCCGCCGATAGCTGCAACGTAGGTGCCGTACGACGAGCCGTGCGCATTAACGGAAAGGCCCAAGGCGCACAGGGCGTCGTAGACGGTGGCGCCCTCGTTAAAGGTGAACGTGCCGCCAGACGAGACAGGATTGCCCACGGCACTCGAGGTGACCGAGACCGTCACGGTAATGTAGCTAGGCTCCTGAGAGGCGCCCTGGTCGCCCGCTGAGGCATTGCCGTTATCGGAGGCAGCAGAGGAACCACCAGACGCCGAAGAGGCTCCAGACGCTGAGCTGGTTCCGCCAGACGTTGTCGAATTCTGAGAAGTCGACTGGTTGCCGTCGGTCTTTTTGTTGCCAGCCCCTTTTTCGCCGGTCTTCTTGCCGTCTGAGCTTTTGTCCGACTCCTTGTTTGAAGACTCGGAATCGTCCTTTGACTTGGACTCATCTTTTGCATCATTCGGTGACTTGGAATCCTTGGGGCCGGCCTTGCCCGAAGCAGCAGGCGAGCCGGATCCCGCGGCGTCCTTGGCGACGACGCTCTCCCCCGTCACGGTCTGGACGATCCAGTCAATGGACCAGGCGCCGCTCTCGGAGGGATGGACAAAGCCCAGCGAGACGACGATCAGCGCGATACAGACAGCCGTAAGGGCGCTAACGAGTGCCTTGCGACGAGGGGCGGACGCCGCCGAAGCGGCGCCCTTTTGCTTTGCATCGTCGAGCTGGATAAACGAGGAGTCGGGCTGCTGCCCGTTGGTCTCCTTGGGCTTATCGGGCATTACCGTCACCCTTGCCGCGCTTGGTCAGCACAAAGACGGCGATGAGGGCGAGGCCGATCACGCCGGCCGCGATGCCGACAATAGCGAGCGGGTTGAATCCAGACTCCTGCTCAGAGGCCTCAGTGGACTTCTTAGCAGTGGTCGTGGAAGCGGAGCCCTTGTCGGACTTGGAGTCGGACTTCTTGTTGGACTTGTCGCCCTTCTTATCCGACTTCTTCTCGTCCTTCTTGTCGGACTTGTCGGAGTCCTTCTTGTCGGACTTGTTGTCCTTGGTCTCGGTCTTGGTCGACACCGTCGTCTTGGTCACCGGCTTCTGACCCGGGGCGACAGCGCCGCCCTTCGAGCCGGAGCCAGTGCCCGTGCCAGCGCCCGCACCAGTGCCGGAGCCGCTGCCACCGTTAGAGCCAGAGCCACCGTTGCCGCCAGGGTTAACGGCATTCTTGGTCCACTTGGCATACAGCGTCATATCAGCCGTCACCGGCGTGCTGAAGTCATACGCCTGAGTGCAAGCCTCATCGGTATACCAGCCGCCAAAGGTGTAACCCTCACGCGTCGGATCGGCAGGCTTAACCAGCTTGCCGTCGGCCGTAGTCTGGAAATCGACCTTGGAACCCTCGCCAGTCTCGAACGAGACCTTAACGCCGCCATTCAGCTTGAACAGCATGCCGGAATCGTTGATGTAGTAGAGGTTGCCCTTGGCGTCGCAGGCAATCGGCGAGTCGCAGTAGTTGTTGTGTCCCGTTGCGCTAAACGCACCGGTCGCCTGCGCGTCACCCAGCTTGTAGCGATATACGCCGCCGCCCGAGGTGTAGTTCACATAGTCGGAAGTCGCACCGTAGTTAACCGTGAAGTAGACATACGTGCCATCTGCCTGGGCGCTCACGAGCGGTGCGCCCTTGATGCCGCCGATGGGAAGTGCGGAGCCATCGGCAGACGAAACCAACATCGTGGCAAAGTCATTATCAAGGTCGACAATCGCCAGCGCAGAACCACCAGAAACCTCGCCGCCGACAATCAGCTTGTTGCCATACAGCGTGGGCATGCAGGCGCATCCCGTAAGACCCAGGTCGACGACGCGCTCTTCGGAAATGCGCGAAGAGGCCTTTGCCTTTGCGTCAGAAATCGCTAACACGTGCAGCTTGCCGTCGCGCGAAATCAGATAAGCATGGCTACCATCGGCGGAAAGTACACAGGAGGAGTTGACGATAGCCCCAACCGAAACGCTTCCAAGCACAGCGCCCGAAGACTTGCTGAGCATCTCGACGGTACCGGCACTGGTGGGAACCAGAACAAAGTCGTTGCCGACGGTGGCGCCCGTCCAGTAATAGCCTTCATCGGCGTTGACGTGCTGCCAGGAAACGGCACCGGTCAGGATATTGATGCGCGTCAGATGGCCGTTGTTATACACGCCCTTACCATAGTCAACATCAACGGTGCCGACATAGAGATAGTTGCCATCGACCGTCAGCTGAGAATTCGACTGAGCAGTTTTGCTCACAGGGTCGGTAACCCAAACCGTCGTGAGCGTATCGGCCGTCAGAGCCTGGACCGCACCGCCATCGAGCGGGACGATGACCAAGCCGTTCGTATAAATCGGACGCGTCGTGTAGCCAATCGTAGTCTTAAGGTTCGACTCGGCCAGAACCTTGCCCGACTCTGCGTCGATCTTAAGCAAGCGCTTGTTGACGGCGAGATACACGTTGCCGTTTACGACAATCGGCTCGCTCGCGTTGGGATACGTGGCGCCCGAGTAGGCCTTCCAATCGAACGTCCAAGAGCTTGCCAGCGCGCCCGTAGGGGTGGATACGTTCTCGACCACCGCATTGGAATTGCCGCTCCAGTCGGCCTTCCAATCGGCTGGACGCGATGCACTCGGATCAACTACAACTTCGTCGGGATTGGGAACGGTGTCGCCAGGAGCGTAAGCCCAGACAATTTTATCGTCCGACTTGAGCACATAGTTGCTATCGAGCTGAGAACCGGGAACACCGTTGACAAAGAACGACCAAGCGCCGGATAGCTCGGTGCCATCAAGCGGGGAAACAAGGCTATGAACGCCCCAATAACCAAATTGGTCGTACATCTTGGACTTGACGCCGACGGCATCAAAGTAGGCAGCAGAGGCGTCCTTGATCCTCGTGCCCTCGACAAACACCTGCGTCGAAGGATCGGTCCAGCGCTGCGCCTTCTCATCCTTCTTGCCGATGATCTCCATCGAAACGGAAACCTGGCCGGGCATGGTACCGTCGGAGCCATAGACCCAGGTGACCTCGTCGTCGGCCTTGAGCGTGTAGCCGCCCGCACCAGCATCAGCCGGCTTGCCATTGACAAAGAACTGCCAGTATTTCCAGGTGTTTTCGTTAACCTTCTCGCTCGAGAGCGTCACGTTCTTATCGAACGGCGAAGTCAGCGAGGAAAGATACCAACCGTACGAGCCTGTTCCCGTTTTGGCACCAATGCCAGCCTTTTTAAAGATCTGCTCAGAAAGGTCCGCTGCGGTAGCACCCTCGTCAACCAGAGCAGCCGTAGGCTGTGCCCACGTCTGCTGGGCGCCCGAAGCATCCTGGCCGATAACGGTGCAGCTTACAGAAAGCTGATCGGCAGGAGCGGGGTCGCCGTACTTCGAGTAGCACCAGACGACGGAGTCGCCGGCCTTGAGCGTGTAGCCGCCGGCGCCGACCATGGAGGACTTGCCGTTGATGAACAGCTGCCAGTACGCTTCGGTCGTCGGGTCGTAGGCGAGCGTGCGGCCGGAGTCGAAGGGCGATGTGATCGAATTGAGCGCCCAGCCCCAGCTGCCGTTGGGATCGTAATCGGCCTTAAGGCCAGTCTGCTTGAAGAGCTGTTCGGAAAGATCGGCCGCAGTCGAACCCTTCTTCAGCGTGATGCTCTGGGCGGCTGCCCACGTCTGCTGAGCGCCCTTGGCATCGGTGCCGACGACCGAACACTTCGCGGAAACCTGCGTGGAAACCGTGCCCGTGGGATCCTCATACACGAGCTCGAGCGTGTCACCATCGCTCGGATAGTAGCCCGTGGCATAAGAGTTGGCAGCCTTGCCGTTAATGTCAAAACGCCAGTATTTATAGCCGGACGTCGTCTTCTCCGTCGCGAGCGTCTGGGACTTATCGGGGTTCGTAACCGAATAGGGAACGCCGCCGTCCGTGCTATAGCTATAGCCGGCCTCGTCAAGCACCTTGGCAAAGATGTCCCACGCAGACATTTTTTGAGTGCTCGACCAGTTATACGAGGCCGTCGGCACCCAGTCCACAAGGTCATAGGACTGACCGACATCGTGCTTGCTTACGCCTACAACCCTGACGTTAACGGAAAGAGACTTTTCGTCGGAAGAATTAACGAGCCAAGCGGTGCTCTTGACATCGTTGTTGCCGGCGTTTGCCACGACATAGGCGTATTTGCCCTCAGCCGAGGCGGGAAGCGTGATCGCGCCGGTCGTTCCGTCGGCGCCAAACAGCTCGTGGGCATTTGTACCCTCAGCGTCATCGGCGAGGTACCAGCGGTAATCGACGAGGGAGCCCTCGGGGAGCGCCGTCTCGTAATCGCCCCAATCGCCCGTCGCCATGTAATTGGCGGTAGGGGTAAGCGTTCCGCCGACCTGTGCAAGGTTGCCGCTCGAAGCGACATTAACCGATGTCAGGGTATACGCCTTGGCATCTTCGCCCTTGACGATGGCATAACGCGTGGAGGCATAGTCGGTGTTGTAGCCACCGTCGACGATGCACTTGAGGTACTTGCCGACGTACTTTTGCGAAATTACGAACGACGGCCTGTGCGCGTTCTCATCCGTCAGCGTCGTGAACGGACCCTGGGCGCTATCGGCAATCTGCCACGTATACGTCAGTTGATCGGATGTAAGCTCGGCACCCTTTGTTCCTGCAGACGTTTTCTCGAATGCAGTAACACCGACCTTTTCGCCACTCTTGTAGACAAACCTGGCGTCATCGCTCTGGTCGCCGACGATCTTTTTGAGATACGTCAGGAACAGCTCGTGCGAGCCTGAGGCCTTAACGGCCACGGCAGTAGTCGCCTCTACGGTGTTATCGCCCGCAGTGGCCGACACACTCACCCAGCGCTTGGCGTAGTCATCGGGAATCGTAAAGCTGCTGTCGGTTTTACCCTCGACAACATGCCAGTCGGTCTTCGCATCAAACGCAGAGGAAGACGGGTCAACAGACGACCAACGCCACGTGTAGGTAACGCCCTCGGTAACCGGCTCAGACGAGTAATCGACCGCCTTGTAGGCGCACGCCTCAATCGTAGAGCCAGTGTCCTTGGCGCCCTTGCTCGCGTTGGTAAACGCAACAGAATCGAGCGTCGTCGCGCCCTTGGGCAGAATGCGACCCGCCTTGGTCTCACAGCTATCGGAGCCGGGGATACCCTTCTTGGCCTTAGCGACCACCTTGAGGTAGCGGTTCGCGCATTCCTTGGTAACCGTATAGGTGTCACCAGTTGCAACCTGCTCGAACGAGCCGTCAGCAGAATCGGCCACCCACCAAGAAAAATCGACCTTGTCGGAGCCATAGAGGTCAGTCGGCGTGTCGTAGTTGAGGTAGTAGGCGGCAGCCTTAATCGTGTCACCAACGTTAGCGTTGGGCACGTTCTCATAATCGTCGCCAAATTCGGCTCCGTTATAGGCGAGAACGATGTGGCCCAACGCGATCTGGTCGCTCGCGGCAACAGGACCCGGCGTATTGTAGCCAACAGACGAGGGCGTGTTAAAAGAGCCACTCGGACCGTACAGCTCCTGGCCATCGCCGACAACCTTAACGCGAATGTACTTGCCCGCAAGCTGCGAAGCGAGTTCGTCCGTGATCGTTAGCGACTGAGCGGTCTGTCCGGGGATAGCCTGGTAGGCAGAGTCCTCGGCGTCGCGCGAATCGGAAGCAAGCCACTGATAGGTCCAGCCAGCCTGTGCTGCGATGCGCTTATTGGGGACCGCTTCGCCGTCGTAGGCATTCGCCCAAAGCGTAGTGCCAGTGTTCAGTATCTCGGCCTTAACAGACGAATACGAGCTCGAATCGTCTGCCGAAGACTGGATGAGGACATAAGACTTTGCGTCCAGGGCCGTCTTAGCAGGAACGGGCGCCTTGATGGTGTTCGTCGCCGTCAGCTTTTGGTTGTTGGCGCCCTTGGTCGGACCGTAGATGACGTTACCGCTTGCATCGGTAATGCGAACGCGCAGGCACTTGCCGTTAAGCTGAGTGCGCAGGGCGTCGTCCAAGACGATCGATGAGCTCGTCTGGCCCTCGACAGGAACAAACGCAGAGCTGTCCGCATTGTCCTTGTTGCTGATATCGGCAGCAAGCCACTGATAGGTACAGCCCGAAACACTGGCGCGCTTGCTGGACGAAGTCCAGACATTCGCATAGAGCGTAGTATTGCTCTGGATAAAAGCAGTGAAGTTAGTGCCAGCCCAGCGAGAAGGCGACTGGCTCTTTCCGACGCTGACACCATTTTTAGAGGAAAGCGTGGCAGCGGCACGGGGTGCGGCCTTAGCTGCATTGGGCTCGCTGACCACCGCAGTCGCGTCGCCGGTCTCGGCGGTGGTGTCGGACGCCTCGTTCGCCGGAGTGGCCGAAGCGGGGTCTGAGACGGCGGGGGCCTCCGACGCGTCATCGCTCACATTGTTGGATGCGTCCGAACTCGTATCCCCGGCTTCGGAGGATTTGTCGGTAGCCGAATCGTTTGCGTCAGCAGCAGCCGCGGTAGTATCTGCAGCACCGTCCGTGGCCTGCGCGCCCTCGCTCGGCGTTGTGGCCTGAGCCACGGCCTCGGCAATGCCCTCGGCGCCATCGGCCCAAAGCTGGGCCGGCGTGGTGCTGAATGCCATCGCGAAGGCCAGGAATGCCACCAGGCCGCGCTTGGCTACGCCGCGCGCAATCGCCCCATGGCGACGCAACGAGGCGCGCTTGCGCTCGTCCTCAAACATATCCATTTGTCCCCCATTGTCTGTGCTTGGGGCGTCACCTTGCGGCTGCCCCACGTCATCGCGCATGTTGCGCTCGAGTTCCCCCATCGGGGTCCCCCTTCCCTCCAGAGCCCAACGCATGCCGACGGAAAGCGCCGCGGCCGCGTGCAAGATGGGAGGCGATCCGACTTAACCTTAACGGCTCGGGCGCGTCGTCCGATCTGCGACGCGAGCATCCCAAGCCAAGAGGAATTACGGTTACTGGTACAGCCGGGGATTCGCACCCCGATTCTCCCAAATGCGCAGGAAAACCACGCATTCGTGCGTCTCCGCACCACCATCTAGGCCATTGATTATTACCGTCAGTATGGTATCACGCAAAAGGGCCCCGCACGCAGGCGAAGCCCAAGGTAAAAGCTATTGTTTGCGATTGTTTGCGATAGAAAAGAGCACGGTGCGCAGAGAGAGCCGTGGGACAAAATTATCAGTAGTGCTTGTCCCAGGGTCGCTTGCGGTAACACACTTGATGCACCTATCACACCTGGGACAAACACTACTGATAATTTTGTCCCACGGCACCGCGCGCAGTCTCGCTACCGTTTGCCGCCGTGGCCGTTGCGCCAGATCTCGCGGCCCAGCATCAGCGCTAGCACCAGCGCGCTCACGTAGCCGGCAAGGCCGATGATCGGAATGCCGAACACGACCGGCTCGATGCGCGCGTAGTACACCACCGACGAGCCAATGAACAGGCCGGCGATAACGATAGCCATCGACATGCGGTCGACAATACCGCCAATCTGGCGCAGTGCCTTGTCACTGCTCATGAGCTGCAGGTTCACCTTAAGCTGGCCGCGCGTAAGCATACGCGATGCCAGGCCCAGATACTCAGCCGCCTCGAGCGAGCCCTTGGCCGCACGGTAGCTGCTCGCCGCAAAGTCACGGCCCATCTCGCGAACGCGGGCATAGGTGCTCTTCTCGTTTTTGATATGCGTCTGGATGATCTGGATCATGTTGACGTTGGGCATGTACTCGGTCAGCAGGCCCTCGAGCGTCACCATGCCGCGCGCGAACATTGTCACCACGCTCGGCAGCTCAACATCGTTCTTGCGCGCCAAGTTCACGAGCGAGGTCAAAAACTCGCCGATGTCCAGGTCCTTCAGATCGAGGCCCGCAAAGTCGGCAACGATAAAGTCCAGATCGGACAAAAATGCCGAGTGATCGAGTTCGGCCGAATCGCCGCGTGTCACGGCAAAGCGCATGAGCGAGTCTTTGAGCTTGGGCACGTCACCCTCGGCCACGGCAAAAATCATGTCCTTGACGATACCGCGGTCGTGGCTCGACATACGCCCGACCATGCCCAGGTCGATAAAGTAGACGATCCCGTCCTTGAGGATGATGTTCCCCGCATGCGGGTCGGCATGGAAAAAGCCGTCGTCAAGCACCTGCGTCGAGTAATCTTCGACGATTGTCGAGCCAATCTTCTCCAGATCGTACCCCTCGGCCACCAACCGCTCAGGTTCGCCGATCGAAATTCCCTCGATATAATCCATGACCACGACATGCTCAGTGCACAGGTCCAGGTAGGACTTAGGGCACGACACGCCGCGCACGCTCTTATGAAACTCGTAAAAGTCGTTAAGGTTTTTAGCCTCGGCCAAAAAGTTGGTCTCCTCGCGAAACGAGGTCCACAGCTCCTCGACCACGCCGTGCAAGTCAACGAACTGATCGGTGTTGACGAACTTGGAGACGATGCGCACCACCGAGCGAATGATATCGATGTCCTGAGCCATGACCTGCTGAGCGCCGGGGCGCTGCACCTTGACGGCCACGTCCTCGCCCGTCACCAGGCGAGCACGATGCACCTGCGCGAGCGAAGCGCTGCCCAGCGGGTTGGGGTCGATCGCGTCGAACATCTCGCCTAAGCGCTGGCCGTATTCCTCCTCCAGGCAGCGGAGTACCACCTCATACGGCACCGGCTCCACGTCGGAGCGCAGGCGACGCAGCTCGTCGCAAAAGCGCTGCGGCAGAATTTCGGACCGGTTGGCCAAAATCTGCCCCATCTTGACGAACATGGGGCCGAGCTCCTCGAGCAGGCGGCGCAGGCGCACCGGCGTGAGGTTGTCCCACACGCGGTATTTTTTGACGAGGCGGACGATCTGCCCGATGCGCTCGCGACGGCCCGCCGGCGTGAGCTGGTATTCCTCGTCCGGCGCCATCGCGTCGGGCTCTTCGGGCACCATGTCCACGGCGCGGGGCTTCTTGCGAGCGCCCGAGACGGCAGCCTCGACTTCGTCGACAACTGCCGCCTCGTCACCCAGGGGATCTTGATTGTTGTAATCGGTGGTGGAATCTGCCATCTGCGCTGCTACTCAGCCTCTTCGGCGTCCTCAACATCGTCGGGCTCAACGGACTCGACGGGCACCGAGGTCACGTTGTCCTCGACCGAATCGACGATGTCGCGCACGTGAGCCAGGAAGGCCGTGCGCTCGGGGGCGGTCATGACGCGAACGCGAGCAAGGATGAGCTCATCGAGCACGCGCTGCGCCGCGGTCTCGCCCTGCATGCCCAGGCGCTCGGTAAGGTCGGAGATGGTGCCGCCGGCCTGCTCGAACATGTCGGACACACTGCGGGCGATATCGGGGGTGTCGGCGTCCTTGCGCACCTGCTCGCCCTTGGCGTTGAGGTCGTCAAGGACCTTCTTGCCTCCCTCGACGGCAACGGCAGCGGCGCCAAAGCCCACGTTGATGGCGCCGTTAACAAGCTGATCGAATTTCATAACCATGGTTGGCTCCAATCATGAACAACTGCATTGGCCTTCTTGTACCCAAGATTGGACAAAAGCGACAAAGCGTTTTACCTCACGTTGTCGTTCATCGCGAAGGAATTCTTCATGGCGCAGCTCGTGGTGTAGAGAACCTTGCCCAGCAGGGCATCAGTCTCCACGCGCACAAGCTCGGCAAAGGCCTCGTTGGCGCGAGCGAGCTCGGCGGGCACCTCGGCCTCGGGCAAGGCGGCTACAGCAGCGTCAACGTCATGGAGCTGTTTGTGGCCCATGCCACCGACCTTCTCCTGGTAATCCTCCACCGCGCGGCCGCACTCGTGGAAGCGGACATCGGCCAGCGCGCCGATCAGGCGGTTGGCCCAATAGAAGTTCTCGGACGTCACGCGCGCCTGGGTGTCGGCGTAGTACTCGGGCATGGTCTCGACGTTGGCATACAGCGGGACCAGCGCGTTAAACGAGTTGGAGCCAAAGGCCATCCACTGCACGGCGCGATAGGCCGGCTGCGCGTAGGGGCGCAGCTGCAGCACGGCAAGCTGGCTGTTGCGGTTGATGCCGATGGGACGGTAGGCGCCGCGCGTGGCGGGCGTGCCCTTGCTGCCGTAGCAGTCGTACTCCGTGCCCTGGTAGTGGCT
>CAVCBD010000026.1:0-23824 GCA_963599935.1 Acutalibacteraceae bacterium
GCCTTGATGAGCCCTTGCCCTTCTCCTGGGAATTATGATCGGGCATCAATCTGCTGAGTGGCCCGAATCCCAGGAGGGGACTCTATATGCAAAAGGAATACCTGTCCGCCGCGGCGGAGGTGCTCAGCGACCAAGGTGTCGATGAGAACCTCGGCCTGAGCAACGACGAGGCGTCGTCGCGCCTTGCCAAGACAGGCCCTAACAAGCTTGAGGAAGCCGAGAAGACGCCGCTGTGGAAGCGCTTCTTTGAGCAGATGGCCGACCCTATGGTCATTATGCTGATCGTTGCCGCCGTTATCAGCGCACTTACGGGCATGGTCAAGGGCGAGCCCGATTTTGCCGACGTCGCCATTATCATGTTCGTCGTTATCGTCAACTCGGTGCTGGGCGTGGTCCAGGAAGCCAAGAGCGAGCAGGCCCTCGAGGCCCTGCAGGAAATGAGCGCGGCGCAGTCCAAGGTGCTGCGCGACGGCAAGCTCGTACACCTGCCGAGCGCCGAGCTCGTCCCCGGCGACGTGATCATGCTCGAGGCGGGCGACTCCGTCCCGGCCGACTGCCGCGTGCTCGAGAGTGCCACAATGAAGATCGAAGAGGCCGCGCTGACCGGCGAGTCCGTGCCGGTCGAGAAGCACGCCAACGTGATCGAGCTTGCTGCGGGCACCGATGACGTGCCGCTCGGCGACCGCAAGAACATGTGCTACATGGGCTCCACCGTGGTGTACGGCCGCGGTCGCGCCGTCGTGGTCGGCACCGGCATGAACACCGAGATGGGCAAGATTGCCGGCGCTCTTGCCGAGGCCAAGGAAGAGCTCACGCCGCTGCAGGTGAAGCTCGCCGAGCTCAGCCGCATCCTCACCATCATGGTTATCGTCATCTGCGTCGTGATCTTTGGCGTCGACATCATCCGTCACGGCGTGGGTAACGTCCTTACCGACCCGACTGCCCTGCTCGACACCTTTATGGTCGCCGTCTCGCTCGCCGTCGCCGCCATCCCCGAGGGCCTGGTCGCCGTCGTGACCATCGTCCTTTCGCTCGGCGTGACCAAGATGGCCAAGCGTCAGGCAATCATCCGTAAGCTTTCTGCTGTCGAGACGCTCGGCTGCACGCAGACCATCTGCTCGGACAAGACCGGCACGCTTACCCAGAACAAGATGACCGTCGTCAAGCACGAGCTCGCTGCGCCCAAGGAAAAGTTCTTGGCCGGCATGGCGCTGTGCTCCGATGCCCAGTGGGACGAGGAGCTGGGCGAGGCCGTGGGCGAGCCGACCGAGTGCGCACTCGTCAACGATGCCGGCAAGGCTGGTCTTACTGGCCTGACTGCCGAGCACCCGCGCGTGGGCGAGGCCCCGTTCGACTCGGGCCGTAAGATGATGTCCGTGGTCGTCGAGACCCTGGACGGCGAGTACGAGCAGTACACCAAGGGCGCGCCCGACGTGGTGATCGGCCTGTGCACCCATATCTACGAGGGCGATAAGGTCGTCCCCCTGACCGAGGAGCGCCGCGCCGAGCTCGTGGCTGCCAACAAGGCCATGGCCGACGAGGCCCTGCGCGTGCTGGCGCTGGCGAGCCGCACCTACACCGAGGTTCCCGCCGACTGCAGCCCCGCTGCGCTCGAGCACGACCTGGTCTTCTGCGGCCTGTCCGGCATGATCGACCCGGTCCGTCCCGAGGTGGCCGACGCTATCCGCGAGGCGCACGACGCCGGTATTCGCACCGTCATGATCACGGGCGACCATATCGACACCGCCGTGGCCATTGCCAAGCAGTTGGGCATCGTCGCCGATCGCAGCCATGCCATTACCGGCGCCGACCTCGATCGCATGAGCGACGAGGAGCTCGACGCGCACATCGAGGATTACGGCGTATACGCTCGCGTCCAGCCCGAGCACAAGACCCGCATCGTCGAGGCTTGGAAGTCGCGCGACCAGATCGTTGCCATGACGGGCGACGGCGTCAACGACGCCCCGTCCATCAAGCGCGCCGACATCGGCGTCGGTATGGGCATCACCGGTACCGACGTCACCAAGAACGTCGCTGATATGGTGCTCGCCGACGACAACTTCGCCACCATCATCGGCGCCTGCGAAGAGGGCCGTCGCATCTACGACAACATCCGCAAGGTCATCCAGTTCCTGCTTTCGGCCAACCTTGCCGAGGTCTTCTCGGTGTTTATCGCCACGCTCATCGGCTTTACTATCTTCCAGCCGGTGCAGCTGCTGTGGGTGAACCTGGTCACCGACTGCTTCCCCGCGCTCGCGCTGGGCATGGAGGACGCCGAGGGCGACATCATGAAGCGCAAGCCGCGCAACGCCAAGGACGGCGTCTTTGCCGGTCACATGGGCCTGGACTGCGTGGTCCAGGGCCTGATCATCACCGTGCTGGTGCTGGCGAGCTTTTTTGTGGGCGTGTACTTTGACATGGGCTACATCCACATCGCCGATATGATCGCCGGCAATGCCGACGAGGAAGGCGTGATGATGGCGTTCATCACGCTCAACATGGTCGAGATTTTCCACTGCTTCAATATGCGCAGCCGTCGTGCGTCGCTGTTCACCATGAAGAAGCAGAACAAGTGGCTGTGGGCTTCGGCCGCGCTGGCGCTGGTGCTGACGGTGATCGTAACCGTGCAGCCGACGCTTGCCGAGATGTTCTTTGGTCCTGTGACGCTTGAGCTTAAGGGCGTTATCGCCGCCTTGGGCCTTGCCTTCCTGATCATTCCGCTGATGGAGATCTACAAGGCGATCATGCGCGCAGTCGAGAAGGAGTAAGTTAACCTGTCCGGGCCCGCCCCTGCGTGTTTTCTTCTTCGCTGGTCCTCGCGCTTCGCGCTGCGGGATCGCTCGGAAGAAACCCCTCCCGGCGGGCGGGCCTTCGGATAACCTCTCGGGACCATTGGCTGAGGGAAAGTTTGTGAGCTGGTCGGGCTTTGCCCGGCCAGCTCTTTTTGATTTAAAATACCTGCTCAGTTGTGTGGTTTTGTGCTGGGAGGCATCTGTGGGCAAGGCTAAGGCTAAAGCGAAGAAAAAGACGACGGGGGCGCGGGCTAAGCGCGATCGTCGTCGGAAGCTCGCGACCGAGGCTCCCGCATCTGCTGAGGAGTTGCTGGCGAGTGTACCGGGGCTTGACGCGCTGCAGGATGTTCCGGCGTTTGATGACCTGCCGGTCGATGAAGCTCAGCAGGCTGCCTTTGATGATTTCTGCGCACATGCCGAGGAGCCCGAGCAGATGCGGCTGGGTGCTGTGGTGCGCTTGGATCGCGGGTTTCCGCTGGTGGCGACTGCCGACGATACCTTCCGCGCCGAGCATGCCGTGGGGTTTGCCAAGTCGCGCGGTGGGGACGAGGTCCTGCTGCCTGCCGTGGGCGATCGTGTGGCGGTGCGCCGCGCTCCCGGGCACGACATGGGCGTGATCGAGTGCGTACTGCCGCGCCGTACGAGCTTTGAGCGTTGGCGCGGCCGTGCCCGCGGAGAGCGCCAGGTGCTCTGCTCCAACGTGGATAGCGTGCTAATCGTGCAGGCGCTCGGTGCCGGTGAGGTGCTGCTCGACCGCGTGGCGCGCTCGCTGGTGTTGGCGCTCGACTGCGATGCCGAGCCGGTGGTGGTACTCACCAAAGCTGATCGCTGCGATGCCGAGGAGCTCGAGCGCGATCTGGACCGCGTGCGCCGCCTGGTGGGTCCGGACGTGCGCGTGATCGTGACGTCCTCTGCCGAGGGCCGCGGCCTGGACGAGGTCCGTTCCTACGTGCCTGCCGGGAGCTGCGCCATGATTCTGGGCGAGTCGGGTGCCGGCAAGTCGACGCTGCTCAATGCGCTGCTGGGCCACGATACGTTGGCGACCGGCGGTGTGCGCGAACGCGACGACCAGGGCCGTCACACTACCGTCGCGCGCGTGATGGTGGCGCTGCCGGGCGACGCCGGCGTGATCGCCGATGCCCCGGGCCTGCGCAGCTTACCGCTCGTGGGTCACGAGCGGGGTCTGGCGCGCGCCTTCCCCGAGATTGTCGAGGCATCGCGCGCGTGCCGGTTTGGCGATTGCACGCATACCCATGAGCCGGGTTGCGCCGTTCGCGAGGCCGAGGACGCCGGGCAGATTGACAGCCTGCGTCTGGAAACGTTCCAAAACCTGGCGTCATCCATGCGCGTGAGCGCTCAAATGCTCGATCCCGATGTTCATCTGTAATTGATTTTTCCTATGACAGCCGTCTCCCAACTGTTCGGGAGACGGCTTTTTTGCTGCGGAAAAGCCTCGAAACATGCAGTTTGCTGACGTGCTGACCAAAACCTTGCCACGAGCTTGACGGGCTGGTCAGCTTTTGGTCGGCGATTGGTTTGACATCGAAAACCAAGATCGCGATTGCGCCGCTTTGCGCTCTGACCGCCCAGACAATGGTGGTACGGGCATTCGCCCGGCACTGCCATGAGAGGAGCGGCCGTGAACAAGAGCAAGCGCATCGCCATCAGTCTGGTCGCGGGCGTGCTCGCTGCGCTGCTCTGCATGGCTTACGGCTCGTCGATCCGCTCACGAGCCGAACAGGTCCAGGCTGAGACCTTGGCCAAGTGCGGTGGCGATCACGTCGAGGTATGCGTCGCGGCGCGCGATATCGATGTGGGCGAGACCCTCGATGAGACCAATGTCATAACCCAGGAATGGCTGACGAGCCTGCTGCCGCGTGGCGCAGCGACCGAGCTGCGCCAGGTGCGCGGCGACGTGACGACTTCGCGTATTCCCAAAAACGCCGTGATCTGCAATGTCTACACCAAGGCCGAGAGCCACAAGCTCGAGGTGCCTAAGGGCAAGGTCGCCGTTTCGGTGGCGGTCGATGCCGAGCACTCGGTCGGCGGTGCCACGGGCGTGGGCAGCTACGTGGATGTGTATGTGCAAAAAGACGGCGTAACCGATCGGCTGTGCGGCGCGTACGTGATCGATACCAGTGAGGATTCCGGTGCCACGCGCGAGGGCAAGATCGAATGGGTGACGCTGGCGGCTGACCCCGAAGACGTCAAGGAACTGCTGGGCGCCTCGGGCAAGGGAACGGTCAGCTTGACGATTCCCGCCACGGCGCGCGGCAAAAAGAGCGGAGGCGACGAGTGATGAAGGCGATCTGGCTTGCGTGCTGCGCGTGCGGCGATTACGGGCTGTTGCAGCGGGAAGTCGAGGGCCGTGATGCGGGTGCACAGGTGCTTCGTGTGGGTGACCTGGACGGGCTGGTTTCCATGGCGCGGGCGTTTCCGTCGCGCCGCGGGGCTGCCATCATCGCGGCGTCTCTGTTTGATACCGAAGATGTGCGCAAGACTGTTGCGCGCCTGACGGCCGAAGGCCGCGTGAGTCGCGTGGTCGTGTTGATAGAAGCGCTCGATCCGTCGGATATCGAGGGGCTGTTTCGCGCGGGGGCGACCGAGGTCATCGCTGCACACAGTATATGCGGCAACGGGCGCGCGGGCGAGGGAGCGGTTGATTCCGATCGGCGCATGACGATTGAGCCCGATGCTTTTGTTGATAGGGAACCCGGGGCGCCTCGCGCTACAAGAGGCCCGCGTGTTGATGATTATGGAAAAGCGGAAGCCGAGCATGGTCGGCGCCCCCGGAACCCCCTTGTATACGATGACGCTGGAGGGCCGGCGCAGCATGCTGGCGATTCCCCGGCTGTAGATATGGGATACGTGCACGGCGTGAATCTGGCGGATGAACTCGACGAAGTTGAGGGCTTTGCCGGGTGCGGCGAGTTGTCGCTGATGCAGCATGAGCAGATTGCACAGAACGAGCCTGCCTCGCAGACCGAACAAGCTGCCATGCCGGCTTGGACGCAGCGTGTGGTTGCGGCGGGGGAGACGGGGACGCTGTCACCGATGCCCGCCCCGCCGCCTCCGATGCCGCCGGCAGACGCTGCCGCTTCGCCGCATCGAGCTCCGGTCATCTGCGCCATTTCGGGTTCGGGCGGTTGCGGCAAGTCGACGATCGTTGCCACCATGGCACACACATCGTCGCTGTTGGGCTTGCGTGCCGCCGTGCTCGACCTGGACCTGATGTTTGGAAACCTTTACGACTTGTTAGGCGTCGATGCTCCGCGCGATATGGCGGCACTTATCGAGCCGTCGGCGGCGGGCACGCTCACCGAGCCGGATATCGTAGCCACATCGATGCGCGTGGCACCGGGCGTTACGCTCTGGGGTCCCGTCGCGGCGCCCGAGCAAGCCGAGCTCATGGCACGTCCGGTGGAGCTACTGCTTGATGTTCTGCGTCGCGAATCCGACGTGGTCTTTATCGATACCTCGGTCTTTTGGGGCGACGCCGTGGCGGCTGCGGTGGCGGCGAGCGACCGTTGCCTGGTCGTTGGCGATGCGGCGGTGTCGTCCGCGGCATCGGCGTCGCGCGTCATTGAACTGGCAGGTCGAGTAGGTGTGCCGCGCACGCGCATGAGCGCCGTGTTCAACCGGTTCGGTGCGCGCGGGGCAGACGAGGACGTCGCCATGCGCTTTGAGATTGCCTGTGCGTTAAGCTCCAAGATTCGTATCGCCGATGGCGGGCAGGATCTCGCCGCGCTCATGGCGTTTGGGCGCGCTGACGAGGCAGTGGGGCAGACCAGCGCTTTTGCGACTAGCGTGCGCGAGGCCACGCGCGAGATGCTCGTGGAACTGGGGTGCGCCGTCGGCCCTTGGAGCGATATGGTCGCCGACCGTGCAACGCGCACCGAACGCCCGCGTATCCGCCTTCCCTGGTCGCGCGAGGGTGATCAGCGATGAGCCTGCAAACGAGGATTAAGGCTGCCGGCGCTGCGGCGGCGGCAGCGCCTGTAGATGTGGGGCGTCGCCGCGCCGTGAAACGACGCACCAAGCGCGCCGTGATGGACCGCATGGGTTACGACGAAGTGGCGCGTATCAGCGCCTATATCGACCCGGCACTTGCCCGCTCGGAATTGCGTCCTGCGGTGGAGGCGGCGCTCAATGTTGAGGAGCCGACCGATCTCGCGACGTCCGAGCGCGAGACCATCATCGACGAGATTTTGGATGACGTGGTGGGCTTGGGGCCGTTGCAGCCGCTCATCGAGGACGACACCGTTACCGAGATCATGATCAACGGCTGCCGCTCGGCTTTCTTTGAACGCGGCGGCGTCTTGTACCCCATCGAGCATGCGTTTGAGGATGATGAGCAGATCCGTGTGCTTATCGACCGCATTATCTCGCCACTTGGCCGCCGTATCGACGAGCGCAGCCCCATCGTCAACGCCCGCCTCAAAACGGGCTATCGCGTCAACGCGGTGATTCCGCCTGTGGCGATTGACGGACCGATTCTCACCATCCGAAAGTTCTCGGACCGTATCTGCTCGCTGGACGAGCTCGTGGGGTTGGGATCGCTGCCACTTTGGTATGCGCAGCTGCTGTCGTGTGCGGTGTCGCTGCGACAGGACCTGGCGGTTGCGGGAGGCACGGGATCTGGTAAGACCACCCTGCTCAACGCGTTGTCATGTGAGATTTCCACCGGCGAGCGCATCGTGACGATCGAGGACTCTGCCGAGCTCAAGTTTGCGCATCATCCGCACGTGGTGCGCCTAGAGGCGCGCGAGGCTTCAATTGAGGGCGAGGGCGCGGTGACGATCCGCGACCTGGTGACTAATGCCCTGCGCATGCGCCCCGACCGCATCGTGGTGGGCGAGGTGCGCGGTGCCGAGTGCTGCGACATGTTGCAGGCCATGAACACGGGCCACGACGGGTCGCTCACCACGCTTCATGCGGGTTCAGAACAGGAGACCGTGGTGCGTCTGACGTTGCTTGCACGTTATGGCATCGATCTGCCGAGCGAGCTCATCGAGGAGCAGATTGCCATGGCACTCGACGGTATCGTGATGTCCGAGCGCCACGCCGATGGCAGGCGCTTCGTCTCCTCGTATTCGGGGGTGCGACGCGCCGCATCGGGCGGTGTAGAGCTCGAGCGCTATGTGACGTTCGATGCCGCCGAGCGCACCTGGACGCTTGACCGCGAGCCGCCGTTTATCGCAGAAGGCCTGCGGTCGGGGACGCTCACACAAGAGGAGGTGGACGAATGGAGATCACTGTGCCCCTCGTCGTAGGGGGCTTGGCAGGGCTTTCTGTCGCGACGGCGTGCGGGGCGGAACCTCGTGTGCCGCAGGTACCGCCGGCGGAGCTGGCACGTCAGGCGCTCGAGACGGTGGCAGAGAAGCTGCCGCGTGAGCTGGTGGAAAACGATCTGCTGAAAAAGATCGCCCGTTCGTGGGCATCGCTGGCTCCGGCGCATCGCCTTGGCCTCGTGATCGAAGATGCTTCGGGACGTTTGGCGTTTCTGCTGCTATCGAGCGGTGTCTGCTGCGTTTTACTAACGATGGTGTCGTTATCGCCCCTCGGATTTGCCTTGGGACTTGTTGCTCCGTTTGCCGTTGGTGCCGCTCGGGATGGCTTTGAGAGCCGGCGCGAGCAACACGATGCAGAAGAGGCAATGCCCGAGGCGTTTACCGCACTTTCCATGTCGCTTGCCTCGGGACATTCGCTGGCTCAGGGCATGCGCTTTGTGGGCGCTCATGCGCAAGAGCCAGTGCATACCGAGTTTTTGCGGGTGGCGGCGGCGATCGATTGCGGCATCTCGGCGACCGACGCGCTCGATGACTTGCTCGTGCGTATCGACGCCCCCGGTCTTTCGCTTGTGACCTTGGCGCTTAAGGTGTCTCAGCGCACCGGCGCTCCGCTTGCCGACTTACTGTCCGAGGCGTCGAGCATGGTGGGGGAGCGCATTGAGCTCAAGCGCCGCCTGGATGTTAAGACGTCGCAGGCTCGCATGTCTGCGCATATGGTCGCGGCGATGCCGGCGGGCATGTGCGCGGTGTTGGTGCTGCTTTCGGCAGATTTTCGTCGCGGTCTTGCGACGCCTGCCGGCGCGGGCGCTGTGGTGCTGGGTCTTGCCCTCAACGCCGTTGCCCTGGTGGTTATCCGGCGCATTATGCGGGTGGAGCTATGAGCGCCCCGGTTGCAGTTGCGGCTTGCCTGTGCGCCCTGAGTGTATTTGTCGCGACGGGTTTGGATCGGGCGGACGCACGCAAGATCGCAGGGGCCTGCAAGCGCGAGGCGGTGCTGGTCGCTGCCGCGGGTCGCTCGGTGGTCGATGCTCTGACCGCGCGAGTGAAGGGCGCGGTTGGAGCGGGCGGCCCGGCGCGAGTGTCGCTCGGCGAAGTGTCCGAGATGATCGATGTTGTGCGCTTGGGTCTTTCGGCCGGTCTTTCGTTTGATGCGGCGCTTGAGATTTTCTGCGCCAACCGCCGGTCAGTGCTGGCTCTTCGCCTTGAGCGCGCCTGCATGGCGTGGCAGGTGGGCGTGGGCACGCGTGAGGACGAGTTGTTGGCCGCCGCGCGCGACCTGGACGTGCGAGCGCTCGAGACCTTTGCCATCACGGTGGGGCAGGCGCTCGCCCTGGGTGCCCCACTTGCCGAGACGCTGGCCGCTCAAAGTCGCGAGATCCGTGCGGCTCATCGCGCCGCGGTCGAGCGCGAGATCGAGCGTGCACCCGTCAAGCTGCTGATTCCCACCGGCACGCTCATCTTGCCGGCGTTGCTTCTGTCCATATTGGGCCCGCTGCTGGGAGCAGGCGGGATGATGTAGGGAGGAATACATGAACACGATGACTGACGCTGCTGGCAAGGTCCAGGGCTGGGCGTTTTGCCGGGCGGCACATGTTCGTCAGCGCGCCAAGGAACTATTGCAGGAGGAGAGTGCACAGGGTACCACCGAGTATGCCATCTTGGTCGGCGTGCTCGTGGTGATCGCGATTATCGCCATCGTCGCATTTAAGGGCAAGGTCCAAGATCTATGGAACGCTATCAGCGAGGGCATCAACAGCCTGTAGAGGGCGAGCGCCCCATCGGGGTGCTGCTGGTGTTTGCTTGCCTGACCGTGGCGATAGCGGCGGTGCTTTGGGGGCTTAACGCCGCGCGGCAGCAGCGTCCTGGGACCGCCTCCGATTTGGGCTCAGATTCGGCGGTGGCGTCTCAAAAAGATGAGATGCGAGATGCGGACGATTCGGATGTCGCTGTCACGGCGCAAACCTTTCTGCGGACGCTCGACAAGCGGTCTGGCACTGCGACGGATTCGCCTGAGGGCAACGCGATTGCGGTCCGGCTTGCATGGTCCGAGGACCGACCGATGACCGAAGCGGCGGCGGATATGCTGCGTGCCTATCGCGAGGTACCCACGGCGCAACTTGCTCTGAGCGGCTATCTCGACATCAAGGGAAACGTGTGGGGCGCCATCGTGCGCGACGGACGCGGCTGGGTCGATATGGTGACAATTGCCGCGGATGCTGGCGATGCTTCGTGTCGTCTGCGCGCCGTGCGCCTGAGCCCGCAGGCAACGGACTCAAAGGAGGGATCGTGAAATGCATGATGTCCTGCGTGAGGAATCTGCCCAGGCGACGGTCGAATACGCCATCGTCACGGTGGCGCTGTTATCGATCGTGCTGGCGATCGCGGGACTTTGGCGTGCCGGCACCGATGGGCGCTTGGCGGCGCTGGTTGAGCGGGCGGCATCCCATGGCGTTGCCTCGACGTCGGTTATCGACGCCGCTGCGGCCGCTAAGGACATCGCGTTGTATTGATGCCGCGCGCGAGGACCGGGCGCAGTCTACGGTCGAGGCCGCTTTTTTGCTGCCGACGTTTCTGACACTCATCCTTCTCGCGCTGCAACCGGTGTGCCTGCTCTATACGCGCGCGGTCATGGAGTCTGCCGCCGCCGAGACCGCGCGGCTCATGACCACGACGACGGCGGAGGACGACGATCTTAAGGAGTTCACCCGCCGCCGACTTGCCGCAGTGCCCAACGTTTCGATCTTTCATGCCGGCGGGCCGTTGTCGTGGGATATCGAGCTTGGCCGGGCCGGTGCGGGTGGCGTCTCGTCCGTGTCCGTTTCCGGCGAGGTCAAGCCGTTGCCTGTGATCGGTGCGTTTGCGCAGGCTATGGGTGGTACCGCCGAGGGCGGCTACGTTGAGCTCAAGGTCGATGTCTCGTATCAATCGCGTCCCGAATGGCTGGAGGGAGATTATGATTCGTGGATTGCTGCATGGGATTAGGCGCTGCCTGTTGCGGGTGGCGCAAGGGTTTGCGGCCCGCCGTCGACCAGGCGCTCTCCGCAAACGAGGCGGCTTTATGGGTCGAGCCGGTATCGACCTGTTTATCGAAGACGGTGCCTACACCACGCTCTCCTCTGCGGTGGTCATCCTAGTGGTGCTCACATTGTTGTTTTCGTCGACCGCGGCGATATGGAGCATGTCGCGTGCCGGGGATACCCAGGTGGCGGCTGATAGTGGCGCGCTGGCGGGTGCCAACGTAGTGTCGTCCTATCACACGGCTGCCACGGTGGTTGATGCGAGCATCTTGAGTCTGGGGCTGGCGGGGTTTGCCACGATCGGGACGGGCCTGGTCGCCATCCTCATCCCGGGTGCCGAGCCGGTTGCCGGCAATATGGTCGACACCGGGATTGAGATCATTAAAACGCGCAACAAGTTTGCCAAAAGCGCATCGGAAGGCTTACAGAAAATCGAGACGGCCCTGCCGTATCTGATCGCCGCGCGTGCCACGCAGGCGGTGTCGGCGCAGGATACCGATAGTGTGACCTATACCGGTACGGCGCTTGCCGTGCCCAGGACATCCGAGTCTGACTTCGCTGCGCTCAAAGGATCAGAGATCTCGACCGATACCATTAAAGACACATCAGATGATTTAGAGGGTGCGGCCGAGGAGCTGCGGAAGGCTTCTGAGGACACGGCGAAGGCTAAAGAGCGTGCTTGGCTGGTGGATTGTGGTGGGTCTGACAAGGGCTCGGTCGGCAGCTGTTCTTGCATGTGGGAGCGTGCGAAAAGCCTAACGGATCTCTCCGGTGTTCAAAATCCGCATTACTCATCGAGCGTTACGTGGGAGCCCCAAGTTGCCCTTGATCGCGCGAAGGACTACTACCATTGGCGTCTGACAAATGAGAAGCCCCACGGCTCGAGTGTCGAGATGAAGGCAGAGTCTGCGGCGCGTAAGGCGTTTTATACCTATGCGAGCGCGGAGGTCGATCGGGCACATATAACCGAGAACGGAGACAGGGTCTCCTCCTATATTCCGCTGCTGCCGCGCAACTCTGATGAGGTTCGGGCGACGGAACTCTATACCGATGCGGTGTGGCCGACTAGCGTGAACGATGACAAGGCGTATCTGCATTACGGGACGACCTGCCCTAACTATAAGAAAGGGACGCCGAGCGGATTTGCTTCGGTTGCCGATTACGATGGACAGGATAAATGCAGCAAATGCCATTTTGGCGTTTTGTCGCTTGGTGCCGTTGCGGCGCCTTCAACCTCTATCGAAAACGGCTTCGAGTATCACTTTGACAAGTTTAAAGACGCCCTGGAGGACTACGTCGACTGTCGCAACAAGGAGCTCGAGCTCGAGCGTCAGACCGAGGACGAAGCCGACCGTGCGGGCAATGCGTTTGACCAGGCCATTAAAGCGCTTTCGGGCGAGCGTCCGCGTATCGCTCCGCCCGGTCGCAACGGCGTGGTTGCCTTTGCGGTTTCGGGTGCCATCTCGAGCCCCGATGAACTCAACTCTTCGTTTAACACGGCAGTCAGGCTTGGCGATCGCGGTGCCATCTCTGCCGCGGTGCTGGCGCCCGATGAGGCGACGGCGCAAAACAACGTGCTTTCGCGATTTTTCTCGACATTGAAGGAACGCTCGGGCGGCGTTGCCGGTGTGCTCGACGGCGTCATGGATGTTTGGGGGCGGCTGCTTGTGGGATACGGAGACATCCAAGGTTCGGCCGACGAACTTATGGACGAGATGATTAAGGGCCTAGGAGGGGGCAACGGCGCGTTGGGCTCCATTGCATCGTGGCTCGGCGATACCGTTTCGGCGTCCGTGGCGGCGCTGGGTTTGGAACCGTGCGACTTGCGCCTGCGAAAGCCGGTGCTGACCGATTCCGCCAACGTCATTAAGAGTCCGGGGTCTGACATTGCCGGTTTCTCTCAAGCGCAAGACAAGCTGCGAAGTATTCCGTTGGGCGTGACCGATCCCAAGGCGCTTTGCGAAGCGCTGGAATATCAAGTCGAGCGCACCATCAGCGGCACGACGTTCACGCTTGCGGAGATTCCGCTGCCCGGCGGCGGTTCCATCCCACTTACCGTCGATGTCACCACACTGGCGGGTGCCTTGGGCGGTGGGTCGTAATGGGCATCCGCACGCGCCTGTGCGAGGAGCGCGCCCAGGCGACAGTCGAGATGGCCGTGGTCACGCCCGTCTTGCTGGTTCTGGCGCTTATCGTGTACAACGTCATGGTCTTTGCCGGTGCGGTCGCGCGCTTCGATCGCGTGGTGCCCGATATCGCGCTAGCACATGCCGTGGCGCCGAGCGGGGAGGGCGATGGCAGCTCCATCGATGCTTCCGCGACCGTTCAGGCTCAGATCCAACATGCCATGGAAGGCTATGACTTGCTGATCGAGGTCTCGAGCGAACAGGGTGCGACGACATCGGATGGCGGTTTGCTTTCGCTTTCCGGCACGTTTAGGACCTATACCTGCACCATGCGCTATGAGCCGTGGCCGAGCTCGCTCAGCATCGCCGGCGTTTCGCTGGGGGCACCGGCAAAGTTGTCACATGAGCGCGCGGTGACGGTCGATCCATGGCGTCCGGGGGTGGTCATGTGACCGCGGTCTCGTCCTACATCGCCTACGCGCGGGCACTCAATAGGCTGGGCTGGACGCCGGCCGAGTTTGCGGTGGCGGAGTCGTTTACCGTGCGCCTGCGCGGCATGCTGGGACGGTGTCCGGTTGCCGCCAACGGCCTGCCGCTCGTCATGGCATTTCCACGCTGCTCTTCGGTCCATACGTGTTTTATGGCCTATCCCATCGACATCGCCTTCATCGATCGCGACGGCAATATCCTCGCGCGCTACGAAAACGTACGTCCCTGGCGTATGTGCTCCTGCCCCGGCGCCTGGGCCGCACTAGAGCGCCCTTCAATCATTGTTTCGACCCCTGCTCTCCAACGCGTGCCGGCTTAAGAATTGGCGACAGCGGACTTTCGTCATACGAAATTGGGTAAGATGGAGGAGAAGATGCATGGATGTTGAGATCCATCCCAACGCTAAAAAGCACCTGACGGAAAAGCAGGTGCTTAGCGCTTGGCTTGCGGTTACTGAGTGCATTCGTCGCGAGTCGGAAGACGAGCCGCCGAGATGGCTTGCGATTGGATGGCTTCCGGACGGTCGGAGTGTGGAACTCGTTGCGGTCGAACTTATTCGTGGATGGCTCTTCATTCATGCATTGTCTCCGGTTCAGAAGAAATTCTGGCAAGAGATTGAGCGAGCTCGGCAAAGGGGTCGATGATGGGCAAGACATATACGGCCGCTAATGGTCAGGTTGTAACGGATGAAATGATTGACACGTGGTGCGAGTCGTACGAGCGTGGCGAGTTTCCGGATGGCGAACACACCGTTGGGGGGATCGCGCACGGGCGCCCCCCGCTCTCAAGTGAGGGGACGGCAACGCTATCGGTCAAGATTCCCCTGGGAATGAAGGAAGCGATTCGCCGAAGGGCGGCAGCCGAGGGGATGACGCCAAGTGAGTTTGCTCGTGTGGCCCTGAGCGAAAAACTTCTTGCGGTCGGATGATACCTCTGACGTGCTGTTCTGTGGGGCCGAGGTTGTGGCTGATGCCGCACTCAAAACTTTTTTGAAATTCTCGGTTGACCGGAGCGCGTCCTTGGTTATACTAATCAAGCCTTGAAACAAGGCACACCTCAAATGGCTGGGTAGCTCAGTTGGTAGAGCAGAGGACTGAAAATCCTCGTGTCAGGGGTTCGATTCCCTTCCCCGCCACCTTGAATTGACTAGGACCTCTGCAAAGGGGTCCTTTTTCTTTTATGTAGCCCTCGCATGGAATCGAACCCCGTGAGGGCGCGGAGCTGAGTAAACGCGATAGCGTTTGCCAGCGGAGCTCGCAAGGCGCGGAAGCGCCGCAGCGGTCCGTCCGCGCAGCGCGCGGACGCGATTCCCTTCCCCGCCACCTTGAATTGACTAGGACCTCTGCAAAGGGGTCCTTTTTCTTTTATGTAGCCCTCGCATGGAATCGAACCCCGTGAGGGCGCGGAGCTGAGTAAACGCGATAGCGTTTGCCAGCGGAGCTCGCAAGGCGCGGAAGCGCCGCAGCGGTCCGTCCGCGCAGCGCGCGGACGCGATTCCCTTCCCCGCCACCTTGAATTGACTAGGACCTCTGCAAAGGGGTCCTTTTCTTTTATCGAGGGCTCTGCGGAAACTGCATCCCGGCGCGCCGGCTCGAGCCCGTTTACCCCAGACATTCCTCCCACTTTCGCGTCACTTTGTAGACCGTTCGGTCGCCTGTCCGCACGCGCGGGTATACTCAAAACGATACTTATCCTATGCAATACGATGTGGGCCAAGCCTGCACGATTCGAAGGGGGCCGTGATGGAGAGGATTCTCGGCGTTAATCTCTCTGGCTGGTTTATTCCCGAGCCCTGGGTGACCCCGTCGCTTTATGCGGCGACCGGTGCATCCAATGCGGCGGAGCTGCAAGAGGCTATGGGCACTGCTGCCTATAACGAGCGCATGCGCCGCCATTACGAGACGTTTGTGAGCGAGGATGATTTTCGTCGCATGGCACAGATCGGCCTCAACGCCGTGCGCCTGCCGGTGCCGTGGTATGCCTTTGGCTCGCAGGAATCCGACGCCTCCTATATCTCGGTCGTCGATTACATCGACCGTGCGATTGAATGGGCTGCTAAGTACAACATCCGCGTGCTGCTCGATCTGGCGACTGTGCCCGGCGGTCAAGGCGATTCCAATGATTCGCCCACCACGCCGGAGACCGTTGCCGAGTGGCATTCGTCCACCAACGGCCGCCATGTCGCGCTCGACGTGTTGGAGCGCCTGGCCGATCGATACGGCGAGGCCGAGAGCCTGTTGGGTATCGAACTGCTGGATACGCCACAGATGAGCGTCCGCAAGAGTCTCTTCACCATGACGGATGGCATTCCTGCTCACTACCTGCGCAATTTCTATCGCGATGCCTACGAGCTCGTCCGTTCGTATATGCCCGAGGATAAGATCGTCGTCTTCTCGTCGTCGGGGCATCCCAGCGAGTGGAAGCATTTTATGCGCGGCGCCAAGTACAAGAACGTCTACATGGATCTTCACCTGTACCATTACCGCGACGAGTATGCGCTCGACATCACGAGCCCTCGCGGGCTGACGACGGCGATTTCGCGTAACAAGCGCGAGCTTAAAGAAGCGATTTCGACTGGGTTCCCCGTGCTGGTGGGCGAATGGTCGGGCGCGGCGATCTTTGCCAACTCGTCGGTTACGCCCGAGGGCCGCAATGCCTACGAGCGCGTGTTTATCGCCAACCAGCTGGCTTCGTTTGCGCCGGCTGCCGGTTGGTTCTTCCAAACGTGGAAGACCGAGAAGCGCATTGCAGCATGGGACGCCCGCGCGGCGCTCGGTACGCTCGAGCGCGGCATGATTGAATAGGTTGATATGACGCAAAACAGCGCCCATACGGGCAAACTCTATGTGGTCGGCACGCCCATCGGCAACCTGGGCGACCTGTCCCCGCGCGTTGGTGAGGCCTTTGCCGCTGCTGATGCCATCTGCTGCGAAGACACGCGTGTGACGTCAAAGCTACTGATGCACCTGGGCATTTCCAAGCCGCTTGTCCGTTGCGACGAGAATGTGATCGCCAGCCGCGCCGCCGGCCTGGTCGACCGTCTGCTGGCGGGGGAGACCCTCGCTTTTGCCTCGGACGCCGGCATGCCGAGCGTGTCCGATCCCGGCCAGGCGCTGGTCGAGGCGGCGCGTGAGGCCGATGTGCCCGTCGAAGTTATTCCCGGGCCCTCTGCTTGCGTCACGGCGCTTGTTTCGTCCGGCATTCCCTGCGAGCATTTTTTCTTCGAGGGCTTTTTGGGCCGAAAGCACGGCGACCGTGTGCGCCGTCTGCAGCGCCTTGCCGTGGTGCCCGGTGCGCTCATCTTCTACGAGTCTCCACATCGCATTGTGGCGACGCTCGAGGCCGTGGCCGAGGTCTTTCCCCAGCGCGAGGTCGCCGTCTGCCGCGAACTCACCAAGCTGCACGAGGAGGTCCTGCGCGGGCCTGCCGCCCAGCTTGCCGAAGAGCTGCGTGCGCGCGGCGAGGTGAAGGGCGAGATTGCGCTGGTCATCGCGCCGCCGAGCGAGGATGAGGAGGCCGGCATCGCGCCGGTTGGCGCCGCGGTGGCAGACCCCGATGAGGCCCTGCGCGAGGACATCCGCGCCGCACTCGAGGAGGGCGAGCCCGCCTCCGCGGTGGCTAAGCGCCTGTCGCAGAAGTATTCGCGCCGCAAGCGCGATGTCTATGCCATGGTGCTCGATATGCAATAGATGGAGGATATCCAGCCCTTGCGCTAGAATCATCCCCTGTATGCAACGTTTTTCTGGAGGACAAACCCCATGGATCAAAGCAAGCCTTCGTTCTTTATCACGACGCCCATCTACTACGTCAACGCCGATCCGCACCTGGGCACGGCTTATTCCACCATCATTGCCGACGTCCAGGCTCGTTATCGCCGCTCCGCCGGCTATAACGTCAAGTTCCTGACCGGCATGGACGAGCACGGCGAGAAGGTCGCCGAGGCCGCAGCCAAGCATGGCATGACGCCGCAGGAGTGGACCGATAGCCAGGCCCCGCACTTCAAGGAGCTTTGGAGCAAGCTCGAGATTTCCAACGACGACTTCATCCGCACCACCGAGCCGCGCCAGCATCACGCCGTGCAGTACCTGTGGGAGCGCATGAAGGAGTCCGGCTACCTGTATAAGGGCAGCTACGACGGTTGGTACTGCGTGCCCGACGAGACCTACTTCACCGATACGCAGGTCCAGAAGGGCGACGAGGAGTACGGCAGCGTCGGCCAGCATCTGTGCCCCGATTGCCACCGTCCGCTCGAGCGCGTGCAGGAGGAGTCCTACTTCTTTAAGCTTTCCGCCTTCCAGGACAAGCTGCTCAAGCTCTATGACGAGCACCCCGATTTTGTTGAGCCCGCGTTCCGCATGAACGAGGTGCGCAGCTTTGTCGAGGGCGGCCTCAACGACCTTTCCGTGAGCCGTACGAGCTTTGACTGGGGCATCAAAGTCCCGTTTGACGAGGGCCACGTGACGTACGTGTGGTTCGACGCGCTGCTCAACTACATGACGGCTGTCGGCTACGGTGTCGATTCCGATGAGGCCCGTGCCGAGCTGGCCTATCGCTGGCCTGCGCAGTTCCACATCGTGGGCAAGGACATCATCCGCTTCCACTGCGTCATTTGGCCGGCCATGCTCATGGCTATTGGCGAGGCCCTGCCCGAGCACGTCTTTGCCCACGGCTTCCTGACCGTGCGCAACGCCGAGACCGGCAAGGCCGAGAAGATGTCCAAGAGCCGCGGCAATGCCATCGCTCCGCAGGACGTCATCGACATGCTGGGTGTCGAGGGCTATCGCTATTACTTTATGACCGACGTGGTGCCCGGCACCGACGGCGCCATCAGCTTCGATCGTATGGAGCAGGTCTACAACGCCGATCTGGCCAACAGCTGGGGCAACCTCATTTCGCGCTCGCTCAACATGAGCGCAAAGTACTTTGACGGCTGCGCCCCGGCTAAACCGGCGTCTGCCGACGCGTTCGATAACCCGCTGGCAAAGATCGCCGATGGTCTGGTCGAGCGCTACATGGCCAAGATGGACGTGCTCGATTACGGCGGAGCCAAGGACGAGGTCATGGAGCTCATCCACGCCGCCAACCACTACATTGAGGACTCCGAGCCTTGGGCACTTGCCAAGGACGAGGCCAAGGCTGACGAGCTGGCGTTTGTGATCTACAACCTGCTCGAGGCCATCCGCATTGCCGCTCACCTGCTGATGCCGCTCATGCCTCAGACCTCTGCCGAGGCCCTGCGCCGCCTGTCCTGTGAGGGCGAGGCCGCGAGCGACGACCTCAAGGGCATTTGCACTTGGGGCCTGCTTGCCGGCGGTCAGCCCGTCGAGAAGGGCGATCCGCTGTTCCCGCGTCTGGCGTAGAGACCGCGCGAGCGCCATATCGGCAATTTGCTGTTTAGCTGTAAGGGCATGGCCGCCACGGTCCATGCCCTTTTGTTTCAAGACGCCGCCATCATGCTAAGGAGGCAACCATGACAACTTCGCCTTTGGCAAACCCCACGGCCACCAGGGAGCTGCTGGAGGAGTTTGGCCTTGCGACCAAGCATCGCCTGGGCCAGAACTTTCTAATCGACAATCATGTGATCGAACGTATCTGCGAGCTTGCCGAGCTTGCAGGTGACGAGCGCGTACTCGAGGTGGGTCCAGGTTGCGGTACGTTGACACTTGCGTTGCTGCAGGAAGCGGCGTGCGTTACGTCCATTGAGGCCGATCCCGAGCTTGAGCCGGTGCTCGATGCCCACGCCGCCGACTATGCCAACTTCCGCTTTATCATGGGCGACGCGCTCAAGGTGACGCCGGAGCAGATTGAGCAGGCTGCGGGCGGTGAGCCGACGGTATTTGTCGCGAACTTGCCCTATAACGTGGCGGCGACGATCATTTTGCAATTTTTCCAGACGATGCCGGCGCTCAAGCGCGCCGTCGTCATGGTGCAAAAGGAGGTTGCCGATCGCATTGCCGCAGTGCCGGGCAACAAGACCTATGGCGGCTATACGGCAAAGCTTGGCCTGTATGCGCAGGTAACGGGTCGCTTTGAGGTGCCGCCGCGTTGCTTTATGCCGGCGCCACACGTGGACTCGGCCGTCGTGCGTATCGACCGTGTTGACGGTGTGGTGCCCGAAGGACTCGATCGCGAATTTGTGGCCCGCGTGATTGACGCTGCATTTGCTCAGCGTCGCAAGACCATCCGCAATTCCATGAGCGCCAACGGCTTTGCCAAGGACGTGCTCGATGCCGCCTTTGAGGCTTGCGGTATCGCACCCACCACGCGCGCCGAGACGCTCGGCGTCGCCGACTTTGTGTGCCTGGCTCGGGAGCTTTCCCATGACGCTTAATGCCGAACGCGTGACGTTTACCAAGAAAAAGAAGACGGTTGCTTGTCCCGTGCCCTTGGCACCGCTTGCCGACACACATGCGCATCTGCTTTCGTTCTGGGGCAAGGATGTGCCCGAGACACTCGTGCGTGCCAAGGCGGCAGGCATCGACCTGTTGGTGACGGTCTTCGACCCCATCGCCGACAAGCGCAGCGTGACGGACTATAGCGACTGGCTCGTGCGCGAAATTCTGCCGATGCAGGATATCCCGCAGATCAAGTATCTTGCCGGCGTGCATCCGTATGGCGCGCCGGACTATACCGACGACATTCACGCGCAGGTTGTTGCTGCGCTTGATGACCCTTTGTGCGCCGGTATTGGCGAAATCGGTCTGGACTACCACATGGACTATGACGACGATATCGCGCCGGCACCCCATAACGTGCAGATTGACTGCATGGCGCGCCAGCTCGAGCTTGCCGTGCGTCGTAACGTGCCGGTGGAGCTGCATCTGCGTCACGAGGACATGGACCAGGAGCGTACCTCGCACGTGGACGCCTACAACGTGCTTCGTGGGGTGGGCGTGCCCCAGGCCGGTTGTGTGCTGCACTGTTTTGGCGAGGACCGCGCCACGATGGAGCGCTTTGTGGAACTGGGCTGCTATATCGCCTATGGTGGTGCGGCCACCTTTAAGCGCAACGACGACGTGCGCGAGGCATTTGCGGCAACCCCACTCGATCGAATTTTGTTCGAGACGGATTGCCCGTATATGGCTCCGGAGCCCATCCGCGGTCTTGAATGCGAGCCCGCAATGATCTCCATTACGGCAAACGCGCTGGTTAACGACCGTATCGATCGCACTGGTGAGGACGCCGAAACAATCGCGCGTGCCGCTTGGGAAAATGCCTGCAAACTTTTTCAAAAATAGTTCTTGCGTTCGCGGTGGCGCTCCGTTATTCTAATTCCTGCACGCGGGCGTGGCGGAATTGGCAGACGCGTACGGTTCAGGTCCGTATGGGGGCAACCCCATGAAGGTTCAAGTCCTTTCGCCCGCACCATTAAATGAAAGAGCTCCCAGCAATGGGAGCTTTTTTGTTATGTGCCCATCGCGGGGACTTGAACCTGCGAAGGAGCGAGCGTCAAGAAAACGCGGAGCGTTTTTAGCGAGCTGGCAAGGACGCCGGCAGGCGGCCGATGCCGGTGCGGATCCGCGAAGCGGATACGCGGACGTCCTTTCGCCCGCACCATTAAATGAAAGAGCTCCCAGCAATGGGGGCTTTTTTGTTATGCACGATCTCCTTGGACGGGTATCCTAATGGCAACGTGTGCCTATCAGAGGAGAGACCATGCTGTTTTCCGGTATCATCGCTGCCCTTACGAGCCTTTTGATTCCCATCATCATCCTGCTGCTGTTGCTTCCCAACGCCTGCTACGTCGTTGAGCAGCAGCACGCTGTGATCATCGAGCGCTTGGGTAAGTTCAATCGTATCGTCAACGCGGGCTTCCACGTGAAGGTGCCCGTGATCGACCGTAAGGCCGCCACGGTGAGCCTGCGCACCATGAAAAACGGTTTTGGCATCGACGTTAAGACCCAGGACAACGTGACCATCGGTCTTGAGGTCTCCGCTCAGTACCACGTGAGCTACGACATGGGCGCCGGCCCGGCAGATTCGGGCATCTACAAGAGCTACTACATGCTGCAGGAGCCCGTCGACCAAATGCGTGACTTCATCACCGATGCCCTGCGCTCTTCCATCCCCGTCTACACGCTCGATGAGGTCTTTGCCAAAAAAGACGATATCGCCAAGGACGTCAACGCCACCGTGTCCGAGCAGATGGCCGCCTACGGCTTCACCCTCGTGTCGACACTTATCACCAAGATCGCGCTGCCGACCGAGGTCGAGAACTCCATGAACGACATCAACGCCGCCCAGCGAAAGCGCGCCGCTGCGCAGGAGCTCGCCGAGGCTGATCGCATCAAGCGCGTCACCGAGGCGACCGCCGAGGCCGAGGCGATGGAAAAGGCGGGCGAGGGCATCGCCAACCAGCGCAAGGCCATTGCGCTGGGCATCAAAGATTCGCTCGAGATCATCCAGGAGACGGGCGTCGGCAACGATGAGGCCAACCAACTGTTCATGTTTACGCAGTGGTCCGAGATGATGACGGAGTTCGCTCGCACGGGCAAAACCTCGACGGTCGTGCTGCCGAGCGATTTCTCGCAGTCGGCCTCGATGTTCGAGCAGATGCTGACCGCTGGCAAAGTTCAAAGCGAGTCGAAGGAGTAGGCGCGCGTGAAATATACCGTTGTTTGCGTTGGCAAGCTCAAAGAGCGCTTTTGGAAGGACGCGTGCGCCGAATACACCAAACGCCTAGGCGCCTATGCCAAGGTAGATATGCGCGAGGTTGCTGATATCGATCCGGCCAAGGCGGGCGGTGTGGATGCCGCGCGCAACAAAGAAGGCGCGGCGATTCTTGCCGCCCTGCCGCCGCGGGCTCATGTGATTCTGCTGGCTATCGAGGGCAAGGAGCGTTCGAGCGAGGAGTTCTCGGCCCGTCTCGATGACCTCATGCTGGGAGGCAACAGCGACATCGCTTTTGTAATCGGCGGATCGGACGGCGTGAGCGATGCCGTGCGCGCCCGCGCCGACGAGATGCTCAGCTTTGGACGCATTACCTTGCCGCACAACCTGGCGCGCGTGGTGCTGCTGGAGCAGATCTACCGCGCCTGCAAGATTAGCCGTGGCGAGCCGTATCACAAGTAGGTCGGCAATACGAAACAATAGCGTGGGACAATGGCTTTCGTTTTGAGAGATGCGTCTGAGAGGACTATGTAATATGAAGATCGGATTTGTCGGTTTTGGCAATATGGCGAGCGCTATGGCCGATGGCTGGATTGCCGCCGGCGTGGCCGCGGGCGACATGTGCGCCTGCGCAGGCCGCTACGATGCTCTGGTTGAGCGTTGCGAGGCGCGGGGCATGGCTGCCTGCCACGATGCGGCGGAGGTTGTTGCCGCGTCCGATATCGTGGTTGCGGCGGTCAAGCCGTACATGATCGAGAAGGTCTTCGCTCCACTCAAGGATGCGCTTGCCGACAAGGTCGTCCTTTCGGTCGCCTGGACCTGGGATAGCGCCAAGTGGGAACAGGTCCTGCCAGGTGTCGCTCATATCTCGACGGTGCCCAACACGCCGGTTTCGGTGGGCGAGGGCGTTATCGCCTGCGAGAAGGCTTCCACGCTTAGCGGCGAACAGCGTGCCACGGTGCTCGATCTGCTCGGAAAGCTTGGCACGGTGGTCGAGCTCGATTCGAGCCTGCTGTTTGTGGGCGGTACCGTGGGCGGTTGCGCCCCGGCGTTTGTCGCCATGGCGATCGAGGCTCTGGGCGATGCGGCGGTCAAGCACGGTATCCCGCGTGCGGATGCTTATCGCATTGTGAGCCAGATGGTGCTGGGTACGGCAAAGCTGCAGCTTGCAACTGGCCAGCATCCTGCGGCGATGAAGGATGCCGTATGCTCGCCCGGTGGTGCCACCATCAAGGGCGTCGTTGCGCTCGAGGACGCCGGCATGCGCAGCGCCCTGGTCAAGGCAATCGACGCAACCCTCCAGTAAAGCCGACCAAAAAAGGGACAGGTTTATGTTGGCAGGTTTTTCCTGCGGTTTTGTCCTTTTAGCGAAAAGTGCCCCGCAACTGGCTCAATTCCAGTTGCGGGGCACTTGCGTTTGCCCAGATAAAACCGACCAAAATAAACCTGTCCCTTTTTGGCAGGTTAGTCCCAGAAGCTGTCTTCTTCGTCCTCGGACT
>CAVCBD010000027.1:0-23028 GCA_963599935.1 Acutalibacteraceae bacterium
ATGAACCCGACATGCAACTGGTCCTTGACGAGTCCAACCCCAGCATTGGCGAGATTACGGTGAGGGACGGCGACGGTACCATGCGTCCCCAAGCACGAGTCAACGGCTCTCCCGAAGGTACCATGCGCGAACAATCCGATCACGAGACGTGGAATACGACTCGCAGCTTTCGCTACGGCGAGTTTATGGCATCGATGTTTTTACGCTACGTGATATTTGCCGATTCCGAAAATGTTGCCGCAAATACGGTAGACGCTGGCAGGCTCGACGAAGGAATGAAAAATGCCGTCGACAAAATAAAGCTTATAAAACTCTCGGAGCCGGTTGAGGTGCTTCTGGGCTTTGATTCCACGCCGCTCCCCGATGCCATCGAGACGTTGCTTTATCGCATCGATCACGCAGATGATCCGAGTGGTATCGAGCGCTATGCCGCGGCCTTGATGGGCGAGGTCAACCTGCCGCGCCTGCGCACCATCGCGGCAAAGACCGAAATGAGCCTAGCGCGCATCGATCGCTCAAAGCTGTTCTATCTCAATTTTGATCGTAGTCTGCTGGACCAGGACGAGATTGACACGCTGCTTGCCATCGAGTGCCGTCTCAACCGCCTCTCCGGCATTCTCGAGCGCATCGGGGCCGGTTTAGGCCCTGCGGCCTCGTCTCCGAGTCTGGAGGGCTGCGCGCTCTTTGACGCATGGCATATCGCCAAGACGACCAACGATATTCCTCGACTGCTCGATACGACCTCGAGCGACAACCCGTGGGCAAAGCCGGGAACGGTGGCTTGCCAGCCGGGCGGTGAGTGGGACGTGCGTACCCGCTTCGCGCGTATTGTTGAGGCGCTTAACGTGGTCACACGGCTCGACTATACCTATCGGGCAAACGTTGCCGAGGGGATTATGCTCGTTCGGTTTGGGCGCTCTGTCGTGGATGCCATGCCGCAACGTGAATACGACGCCCAGGATGACGTCTGGCGCGAGTTGGACGAGGACGTGCGCGCGATTTGGGCTGCGGAGCACGATGCGCGCGTGGCGCTTACGCTGGCAGCGGCTTGCTTTGCCGCAGGTGCCAGCATTGCGCGCTGCTACGTTCAGATTGCGGCTCCCGACGGCGAGCAGGGCGAGCGCATTATTGCAACACATTCCTTTGGGCGCGCGGCCTATCTGGCCAATTGTGTACCTGTCGCCAAGGATCTTGAGAGCATGGATATGGACGATATGCCGTGCAAGCGCCTGCTTGAGGCATATGAGTCAGACGCACCGGATGCGATTGAGCCCGCTGAGGTTCACGCTCGCCCGCGTGACGACCACCGTTCGCTGCCGCCGGCGTTGCGTGACTTGCTGCTTGCCGATACGGCTGATGAGCTTGAGGTCATGGAGGAGGACGATGACCCGTATGTGGCGCGCGTCGTTGAGTTGCGTGAGCAGGCCAAGGCGGACCGTGCGGGTGCATTTGAGGGCTTTTCTCGCCTTGTCGAGGAGCTGGAGGCTAAGTGCGCCGTTGCCGAGCTTTTGGCAACGGGTCCGGTCCAGACGCAGTTTTGTGATAACCAGTTGGTGCGCATGGTGCTGCCGATAATGGAGGAGGATCGCTCGGTGCGCATCTTGCGCGCTCCCGATGCGCTGTACTTTGCTCAGCATGAGATCTGCAGTTATTACGCCGAGCAAGAGGACTTTGAACGGGCATTGCCCGAGGTGCGTCGTCTTTACGATCTGGCTCGCTCGTCCATGCAATCGCACTTTGCGCTCATCAACGTGCTGGCGCGACTGGAGCGCTATGACGAGGTTATCGAGGTGGCGCGTCACGGCTTGTACATAGCAAGCGATCGTTCGGCCATTGGCTATCTGTTCTACCGTTTGGCATTTGCTTATTGGAACTGTGGCCAACTTGAACTGGCGCTCGCGTGCTATCGTCTGGTGCCGCGCGGCGAGGAGTCGGGAAGCAGCGCACTGGAGGAAATGCAGGGCCTCATGAACGAGATGGGTGTTATCGAGCCCCCGACATTCGAGGATGCGGTCGATACCATTCGCAAAGCGGGCATTGAATTACCGCCGGTGGCCGAAGTAAGTAACCAGCTGGCTGATGCCGCCGTGCAGCTCGTGGATAACGGGTTCTTCTTCTTGGCACGCGGTTGCATCTATCAGATGTGGCGCATTATGGGTAACGACGAGTTGGGCTCCCTTAACCGTTCGCTGGGGTAGGAATCGCAGTGCGAGGAGGGACCTGGAGCAATTCTAAAATTCCCCCTTGCCCATCCTCGGCTGTTTGGTTACTATAGAACGGCTGTTACGGAGAGCTGACCGAGAGGCCGAAGGTGCTCGCCTGCTAAGCGAGTATGCCCCAAAAGGGCATCTGGGGTTCGAATCCCCAGCTCTCCGCCAGTATGAATTTGAAGAAGGGCTCCGTAAGGGGCCTTTTTTGGTATGGAGAACGTTGGCTGGGGATTCGAACCCGAGAGGGCACGGGCGTTAAGCAAACGCGAAAGCGTTTGTAGCCCGTGGGCGAAAAGCCGCCAGGCTTTGAAGCCGGAGGGCATGCGTAGCATGCCCGGACATTCCCAGCTCTCCGCCAGTATGAATTGAAAGAAGGGTCCCATTTGGGGCCCTTTTTTAGTGCGAAGAAAGGCGGCTGGGGATTCGAACCCTCAAAAATAGAGGCGCCCTGTTGGACGCCTCATTTGGTTTGGATGTGATATTGCCCCGGCCCTATACCTCGGGTGCCTTGGCTACGGTCTCGCTTTCTGCCGTGAGTGGGCGGTTGTCGATGCGGCGGCCCAGGCGGTCGAGCTTCACGAGCAGCCACTCGATGGGATTGGGCCCCGTTCCTTCCTCGTCGGCGACCAGGTCCATAACGGCAATCTTGGTGCCGTCCTGCTTAAGCGTAACGCTGCCCACCTTATCGCCAACATGCACCGTGCCCGAAAGGTCATCGTAGCTAACCTTTTCGGTCACTTCGCCGGCGAGTGAGAACACCGTTGCCTGTGCGGCAGGGTCGGCGAGCGTGGCGTCGATCGTCTTGTCCGTCCAATCTGTCTGGCTAATGCGTGCCATGAGCGGGTTACCGTTGGCGGTCTTCTCCTGCGTGTTGGCGATTGCGACCGTGACCTTGTGGCCGTAGTACCAGTTGGCAAGGGTGGCGGTATCGGTAAAGCGCTGGTCGGTGGTGGTGGAGTTCAAAATTACGGTGTAGATCTCGTCGCCGTCGCGGTTGTAGGCGCTCGTAAAGCAATAGCCCGCGTCGTCGGTGGTGCCGGTCTTGCCGCCAATGTTTCCGTCCTGACCGAGCAAAACGTTGTGCGTGTCCATGGAATGCGAATGGTCTGAGCCATCGGCGCCCGTGACCTCAATCCAAGAATCCTCGCTCGCGACGACTTCACGAATCGTGTCGTTTTTCATGGCTTCCCGCATCATCAGTGCCACGTCATGTGCGGTTGAGTGCATGTCGCCGGCCCACTCATCAAAGTCCAGACCGTGTGGGTTCTCAAAGACCGTGCCGGTGCAGCCGAGCTTTTTGGCGCGCTCGTTCATAGCCTTCACAAAGGTTGCCTCGGCGTCTTTGGTCTTGGGGTCGATCTTTTTGCCCACGTACTCGGCAAGCACGATGGCGGCGTCGTTGCCCGAGGGGATCATCAGGCCGCGTAGTGCCTGCTCCACGGTGAGCTTGTCGCCTTCGAGCAGGCCGGCGGTCGAGTTGCCTACGGTGGCGGCAGCGTTGCTCACCGTGACCTTCTCGTCCATCTTGCAGTTTTCGACGGTCAGGATTGCGGTCATGACCTTGGTGATCGAGGCAATCTTTACCTGCTCATCGGCGCCGCGTCCATAGTAGACGGTGCCGTCCTTGCCCATAACAAGGGCATTAGTTGCCTCGATATCGGGCAGGTTTTCTGCCGTGATGCCGCGGACGTCGGCGGTCTTGCCGCAGACGTCGTCGGTCGTGAGCACTTGGGCGCCGGCAACAGCGGGCGCGCCGGCAACAAGGGCGATGGCGCAGGCAAAGCCAGCGGCAAGCTGGGTGGAGCGTTTTGCAAAAGAGGTGAGGGACTTCACAGATTTCGCTTTCGACGGGATGGTCTCTTCTGGCACTAGAGTATATCGTTTGCCGGCGACGACGATCGTTGCGAGCGCGCATGGCCCGCATTCGTGCTCGAACGGGCGCAAGGGTGCTTAAGGTCGACTTAATCGCCCGCGCTTGTTGTGTGTGGCGGGCGCCGCCTCGGGCATAATGGAGCGCGAGAGGAGCACGCATGAACGAGCGCATACTGGTAGTTGATGACGAGAGGGCCATCGCCGACCTGGTTGGCATCTACCTTACAAAGGAGGGCTTTGACGTCCAGATCGCCTACAGCGGGGCCGATGCGGCCAAGGCAATTCTGGAGCAAGAGTTTGACCTGGCGCTGCTCGATGTCATGCTGCCCGATATCGACGGCTTTGAGCTGCTGCGTACCATCCGTGCCAGCCATACTTATCCCGTAATTATGTTGACGGCACGCGATGCCCAGCAGGATAAGATCGAAGGCCTTTCTCTTGGCGCGGACGATTACGTGGTCAAGCCGTTCCGCCCGCTGGAGCTCATCGCGCGCGTTCATGCTCAGTTGCGTCGCTACACCAGCTACGGCAGCCGCGCGCAGGCGACCGAGTCGCCGACCCTCCAGCTCGACGGCCTCGAGATCAACCGTGACGCTCGTTCCGTGACGGTGGACGGTGCGCCGGTGCGCCTCACGCCCATCGAGTATTCCATCTTGCTGTATCTGGCCGAGCATCGCGGCAGCGTGGTGCCCGTGGAGGACCTGTTCCGCGCGGTGTGGAACGAGGACTTTATGCCCGGCTCCAACAATACGGTGATGGTACACATTCGTCACCTGCGCGAAAAGATCGGTGACGACGCTCAGAAGCCGCGTTTTATTAAAAACGTTTGGGGCGTCGGCTATATCATCGAATAACGCCTTTGTTTGCGAGGACATGGACATGACAAAAGACGATAAGCAGGTGTTCGAGGTGCCCGATCGACTCTTTGAATACGTGAGGGCGGTCGTCGATAATCGCGCGCTTGCGACGGTGCTGCTCTTTTTGCTGAGTCTGCTGCTGATCGGCACTGATAACATCGCCGGTATCTTAGCGGTGCTACTCATCGGCTTCTTGTTGATCGATCGCTTTGAAATCGTGTGTCGTTGCGTGGTGATCGGCGGTGCCGCGTGGGTCATGACGCTGGCGATCGGCGCCATGGCACTCGGTGGCATTGAGGGACCGGTGCTGTTCGATGCCGGCTTTGTATTCAACATGCTTGGCTTTGTCTTGGCGCTCGCCGTGTGCGTCCTGTTCTTTTGCGGCCGCGCTCTGTACTACCAGGGCTATGAGCAGGGTGAGCAGCATTCCGACCGCGTGCTTGCCGCCCGTATTCAGGACCGTCTGATCGATCATCCCGACGCGTGGGACAACATCGACGGCGACTTCCTGGAGGTCGAGGGTGTGCTCAACCGTGTGCGCGACCGCGAGCACAAAGTCCAGCAAGCCCTGCGTGACGAGTCACACCGCAAGGACGATTTGGTCACATACTTGGCGCATGACCTGCGCACGCCGCTTGCCAGCGTGGTGGGCTACCTCTCGCTGTTGCAGGAGGCACCCGACCTGCCGGTTGAGCAGCGCGCGCACTTTACGGGCGTGGCGCTCGACAAGGCGCACCGACTCGACGCGCTTATTGAGGAGTTCTTTGATATCACGCGCTTCGACTTCCACGATATTGTGCTCACGCGCGGCTACGTCGACCTGGGATTGCTGCTGGCGCAGGTGGCCGATGAGTTCTATCCCATTCTCAACGAGCAGCACAAAGATGTCCAAGTTGATGTGCGTGAGGACTTGACGGTGCTCGTGGATGGCGACAAGATGGCTCGCGTGTTCAACAACATCATGAAAAACGCCATCGCCTATAGCTACGAAGGATCGACCATCACGATTGAGGCTGGGCGCCAAGATGACGGTGGCGTGCGAATTCGCTTTATCAATCAGGGTGATCCGATTCCGGCGGCTAAGCTCAAGGTGATCTTTGAGAAGTTCTATCGCCTGGACGCGGCACGTGCGACCAATCGCGGTGGCGCCGGCCTGGGTCTTGCCATCGCCAAGGAGATTGTCGCGGCACACAGCGGCACCATTGCGTGCGAATCGACGCCCGAACACACGGTGTTTACCATTGCACTGCCCGCTGCATAACCAGCGTGCCCTTACAAACACTTGACAATGCGCTCACGTGCGTATGAGCCGCGATTTCTACTATCGATACTGCTGAATTGATATCGATATGGAGGTATGCGGTATGACGGCTGCTGCGGCGATGGAGCCTACGGAGCTTGAGGAACTCATGGAGGCGCAGGCCGAGGCCGCGCACGAGCGCGAAGTTGGGGATGCGACTCGCCCCACGGCGCAGGACCTTGCCGCCTCGCCGACGCGCATCGATGTTGAGGGCCTTGACCTGTTTTACGGCGACCATCATGCGCTCAAGGATGTGAACATCAAGATTCGCGACAAGCAGATTACCTCGTTTATCGGTCCTTCGGGCTGCGGCAAGTCGACGTTGCTGCGTTGCTTTAACCGCATGAACGACGGCATCAAGGACTGCCGCATCGAGGGCAAGATCGCGCTCGACGGCCAAGATATCCTGGGCGATTACGATATCTGCCGTCTGCGCCAGCGCGTGGGCATGGTGTTCCAGCGCCCCAATCCGTTTCCCATGAGCATCTACGACAACGTTGCCTATGGCCCTCGCGGCATGGGCGTGCGCGACCGCGCCATGCTCGAAGAGCTGGTTGAGGACTCCCTGCGCCGTGCTGCCCTGTGGGATGAGGTCAAAGACAAGCTCAAGGAATCGGGCTTGGGTCTTTCGGGCGGCCAGCAGCAGCGTCTGTGCATCGCCCGTGCGCTGGCCGTGCAGCCCGACATTCTGCTGATGGATGAGCCGACCTCGGCGCTCGACCCCGTATCGACGCTGGTGGTGGAGCAGCTGGCCTGCGAGCTCAAGGAGACCTGCACGCTGGTGGTCGTTACGCACAACATGCAGCAGGCTGCGCGCATCTCCGACTCGGTCGCGTTCTTTTTGCTGGGCGAGCTGGTGGAACATGCGCCCACCGCTCAGCTCTTCAAAAACCCGACCGATCCGCGCACGGCGGATTATTTGACGGGCCGTTTTGGCTGATACTATCTAGTGCAAGCGCCTTTAGGGTTAAGATGCGGTCATGCCGGCCGCAAAGGGGTTCAACATGATTTATTACGTCGAGGACGATGACAACATCAGGGATCTGACGGTCTATGCGCTGCGCAAGCAGGGGATTGAGGCCGAGGGCTTTTCGTGTGATGGCGAGTTTAAGGCTGCCGTGGCGCGACGGGTGCCCGATGCCGTGCTGCTCGACATCATGCTGCCCGATACCGACGGCTTGGCGATTATGCGTCGCCTGCGCGCCGATCGCCTGACGGCGACGGTGCCCATCATGATGCTCACCGCCAAGGACACCGAGCTCGACAAGGTCATGGCGCTCGATGGCGGTGCCGACGATTACCTGACCAAGCCGTTTTCGCTCATGGAGCTCGCCAGCCGCTGTCGTGCGCTGCTGCGCCGCGGCGGTATGGTCAAGCAGGCGAGCGATGTGCTCAGCGTGGGCGATATCGTGCTTTCGCCCAGTCACCGCGAGGTGACCGTTGCCGGCGAGCCGCTCAAGCTCACCCTGCGCGAGTTCGATTTGCTCGAGTACCTTATGCGCAAGCCCGGCGTGGTCTTTACCCGCGAGTCGCTGCTGCAGAGCGTGTGGGGCTGGGACTTCGACGGCGGTTCGCGCACCGTCGACGTGCACGTGCAGACGCTCCGCCAAAAGCTCGGCGAGCATGCGAGCGCCATCGAGACCGTGCGCGGTGTGGGCTATCGCCTGGCCGAGCCTTCTGCTGGTGACGATGTCGAAGAAGCCGGTAGCGCGGCTAGCGCATCGGAGGAGTAGCTCGTGGTCTTCGCCCCCCAGGGAAAACGCACCCTATCGCATCGCGTGTTTGCGACGATTTTTGTCTGTGCAATGGCGGTTATCGTGGCATTTACGGTGCTGGGTGCGTTCTTTGTGCAAAACACCTTGGCGGATGCCACGAGTGCCAATCTGGCGCAGGAAACCGAGCTCATTGCCGCCGCGCTTGACGAGCAGCAGGAGCCCATTGCATTCTTGCGCAGCCTCGATCGCGAGGACTTGCGTATCACGCTGATTAACAAAGACGGGTCGGTTGCCTACGACAACGAGGCATCGCCTTCCACGCTGCCCAATCACGGCGATCGCCCTGAGGTCGCCGAGGCTTTCGAGAGCGGCTCGGGTTCTGCGGAGCGCGCAAGCTCAACGCTCGACGAGATCATGTTGTATCGCGCCGTTCGGCTCGATAACGGCCAGGTTGTCCGCTTGGCACAAGCTCAGCCCGGTGTAGCGGCGATTTTGCTCTCGCTCGTGGCGCCGATGCTGCTTATCACGGCAGCCGGCGCGGTACTCTCGTTTTTCCTGGCACGCCGCGAGTCCCGTGCCATTATTGCGCCGTTGCAAGAGGTTGATCTGGACCATCCACGCCGCAGCTACGAGCATGCTTATGCCGAGATGGTTCCCATGCTCGAGCGCATTGAGTCGCAACGCCAAGAGCTCAAGCGCCAGATGGCGGTGCTGGCGGACAACGACCGTATGCGCCGCGAGTTCACGGCCAATATCACCCATGAGCTCAAGACCCCGCTTACGGCAATCTCAGGCTATGCTGAGCTCATTGCGAACGGCATGGTCGAGGGTGAGGACGATCTGCGCACCTTTGGCGGCCGCATCTACCGTGAGGCAGGCCGGTTGGCGGCGCTCGTCAACGATATCCTCACGCTTTCGAACTTGGATGAGGCCGAGCGTGCGAGCGATGGCGAGGCGGTGCCCATTGGCTCAACGGAGCCCATTGAGCTTTCGCGTGCTATCTACGCGGTCGAGCAGCGTCTTGAGCAGGTCGCTCGCCAGGCAAATGTGACGATAGGCCATGAGACCAAGCCTGTGGTCGTCGAAGGCGTATCGCGTCTGATCGATGAGCTCATCTATAACCTGGCGAGCAACGCCATTCGCTACAACCGGCCCGGCGGTACGGTGACGTTGCGGTGCGGAACCAACGACGACGGGCGCCCGTATCTGTCGGTTGCCGATACTGGCATTGGCATTGCGCCCGAGGAGCAGGGCAAGGTATTCGAGCGTTTCTATCGCGTTGACAAGAGCCGTTCTAAAGCGCGCGGTGGAACGGGTCTGGGTCTGGCCATCGTCAAGCATGCCGCCCTGTATCATCACGCCTCGCTCGATCTGTCAAGCGAGTTGGGGGTGGGGACCACCATCACGGTGACGTTTCCCGTGCAACAGGACGAGCAGTTCGTGTAGCGGTTCTGCAAACATGTGAATTTCACGCCGCATCGGGGCTGCCGGTGCGGCGTTAATGTTGCGCAACAATGGTGTAAGCGCTGTATCTTATGTATAGAGTTCGGACATGGCAAAAAGATGCGATATCATACGAGCAGTTTTGTCGATATGAACTAGGGAAATGAAAGGCAAGCTGCATGACCCTTCTCGAACTGTTCCAGCTGCTTAAAAAGCACCTTAAGCTGGTCATCGCCCTCCCGGTGGTCTGCGCGATCGCCATGGGCGTCGTCTCCTTCACTATGATGGACAACACCTACACCGCCACGACGAGCATGTACATTCTCGCCAAGACCGATGGCAGCCAGACGAGCTACTACAACGACCTGTCGGCGAGCCAGATGCTCTCCAACGATATCGCGACGCTGCTCGATAGCGACAGCGTCAAGAGCGGTGCTGCTAAGGAGCTGGGTCTTTCCAACTTGGATGATTACAAGGTGAGCGTTACGAGCGAGACCACGACTCGTGTCATTTCGCTGTCCGTGACCGGCGACAGCCCCGACGGTGCCGCCGCTGTCGCTAACGCCATTGCCAATTCGGTGTCTACCGTGGCTCAGGACGTTGACGCCGCTCAGGCCGTTAACGTGATCGATAAGGCAAAGATTCCCAACCAGCCCAGCGGCCCCAACCGCAAGCTCTACATCGCGGTCGCCGCTCTGGCCGGCCTGTTCGTCGCCGTTGCAATTGTCGTGTTGCTCGACATGCTCAATACCCGCGTCCGCTCCGTTGACGATGCCGTCGAGCTGCTCGGTGTACCCGTTATCGGCCGTTTCCCCGTTGTGAAGGGCGGTAAGTAATTCATGGCCCGTAAAAAGAAAACCAGCGATACCCTCGCCTTTAGCAACGCAGCCAAGACGCTGCTGGCAAACATTCGCTTTGCGAGTGTCGATACGCCGATCAGGTCCATTACCGTGACGTCCTCCATCCCTAACGAGGGCAAGTCCACCATTGCGGTCAACCTGGCCCAGGCCATTGCGACCAGCGGCAAGAGCGTCCTTCTCGTCGAGTGCGACATGCGTCACCGTACGCTTGCCAACCTGCTGGGCCTCCGTCATTCCGGTGGCCTGTACGCCGTCCTTTCCGACCAGATGTCGATTGACGAGGCTGTCGTCGAAACCGGTCAGCCCAACTTCTTCTTCCTCGATGCTGAGCCGCGCATTCCCAACCCGGCTGACATTATCGCCTCGCGCCGCTTTGCCAAGTTGGTTGCCGCGCTGGAGGAGAAGTACCAGTACGTCATTTTCGATACGCCGCCCGTGGGCACCTTTGTCGATGCCGCCGAGGTCGCCGCGATTACCGACGGCACCATCTACGTTATCCGTGAGGACTTCGCCAAGCGCAACGAGATCCTTGCCGCCTTCGACCAGCTCAACAAGGCCGAGGTTAACGTAATTGGCACGGTCATGAACTGCTGCGAGACCTCGAGCCATGACTACTATTACTCTTACTATGGCGAGGACAAGGGCCAGAACAACGCCGTTGCCGGAGTTAACCCTGCTGTTGGCGGTGCCGCTGCAACGGGGACCCCTGCGAAGGCGAAGCGTTTTAAGAAATAGCAACGACGCAGATAAGAGGGCGATATGAGAGACATCCACTGCCATATCCTGCCCGGTGTTGACGACGGCGCGGCGAACCTCGAGCAAAGCTTGGCGATGCTCGAGGCGGCCCGCGCCGTCGGCGTTACGCACATGGTGTGTACGCCGCACTGCCGGGACCCGTATTTTGACTTCGAAAAAATGTGGGAGGCCTATCGACTGCTTTGCGCGCATGCAGGCGATATGCATTTGCAGATGGGCTTTGAGGTCAATCATGCCAAGCTCATGGATTTGGGCATCGAATGGGCCGATCGCCTGCATTTCGATGGCTCAAACGAGTTTTTGCTTGAGCTCTCGACGCGTGCTGATTCGTATGACTTTGAGGAATACGAGAACACGATTTACGACTTGCAGTGTCGCGGTTACCAGGTGATTATTGCCCATCCCGAGCGCTATCGTGCGATTCAAAAAGATGTGAGCGTGGCTGAGCGCCTGGTCGACCTGGGCTGCAAACTGCAGGCTTCGGCGGACTTTATCGCAGGTGGACGGTTCGGTCGCGAAAAGAAGCCGGCGCAGCGCCTGTTTAAGCAGGGCCTGTACAGTTATATCGCGAGCGATGCCCACAGCGTGGGCCACTACGATTGCCTGGCAAAAGCACGCGCGAAGTTTAGCGTGGGAGCTCATTTTCGCTAAAATTTTTCCCCAACGTTCGCATCGAATGAAGGGGCTGCTATGGATATCCAACTTAAGACGGGTTGCTTTGAGGACGCGGCGCTGGTGCGCCGCGCCGTTTTTATGGACGAACAGGGCTACGAAAACGAGTTTGACGCTATCGATGAGGCGCCGACTTGCATCCATGTGACGCTGTACGTGGATGGTCAACTCACCGGCTGCTCGCGCGTGTTTCCCGAGGAACTGGAGCGCGCGGCAGATGCGGAGGCTCCGGTTTCGCCGGCATGCGACATGGGCGAAGGCGTTGCGGCGGGGGAGACCTACATTATGGGGCGCGTCGCCGTGCTGTCCACCATGCGCCGTCGCGGTCTGGCAAGCAAGATTGTCGAAGCCAGCGAAGCTGCTGCGCGCGATGCCGGCGCCAAGCTCATAAAGTTGCATGCACAGGAGTACGTGCTGCCGCTCTATGCCAAGGCCGGCTACACGCAGATTGCCCCGGTGGACTACGAAGACGAAGGCCAGCCCCACGCCTGGATGGCCAAACTGCTGGGCGGCAGATAGGGACGTTCCTTTTCTGCTGGCATCTGGGGACACTCCTCGACAATTGGCGCATGGGGCATTGCAACATGCAATTTTTCGATTCCTTATGTATATATGCGCGCTAATGGGTTATAAAATCTAAGTCTGAACATAGCAGGTCTGCGATGCGGCTCGGGCAACCGGGCCGTTTTTGCGGGCAGGGGTAGCGCGAAAGGACTGCACATGCGTCAATTTAAGACCGAGAGCAAAAAACTGCTCGACCTCATGATCAACTCCATCTACACCAATAAGGAAATCTTCCTGCGCGAGCTTATCTCCAACGCGAGCGATGCCGTCGACAAGCTCAACTTTAAGAGCCTGCAGGATCCGAGCGTCAAGCTCGACCAGGGCGACCTGGCCATCCGTGTTTCCTTTGATAAAGATGCCCGTACCATCACTATTTCGGATAACGGTATCGGCATGACCGCCGAGGAGCTCGAGCGCAACCTGGGCACCATCGCGCATTCCGGCTCCGAGGAGTTTAAGACCGAGAACGCCGAGCAACAGGGTTCCGATGTCGACATCATCGGTCAGTTTGGCGTGGGTTTCTACTCCGCCTTTATGGTCGCCAGCCACGTGAAGGTCGTCAGCCGCGCTTATGGCGAGGATACCGCCCACGTTTGGGAGTCCGACGGTCTTGAGGGCTACACCATCGAGGATGGCGAGCGTGCCGAGCACGGTACCGACGTTATCCTCACGCTGCGCGAGAACGAGAAGCTCGACGCCGACGGCGAGGCCGAGACCTACGATCGCTTCCTGACCGAGTGGGGCCTCAAGAGCCTGATTCAGCAGTACAGCAACTATGTGCGCTACCCGATTCAGATGATGGTGAGCAAGAGCCGCCAGAAGCCCAAGCCCGAGGACGCGCCGGATGATTACAAGCCCGAGTACGAGGACTACCAGGAGCTCGAGACCATCAACTCCATGACGCCGATCTGGAAAAAGCGCAGCTCCGACGTTGAGCAGAAGGATTACAACGAGTTCTACAAGTCCACATTCCACGACTTTGACGATCCCGCGCGCACTATCAGCTTCCACGCCGAGGGCACGCTTGAGTACGATGCGCTGCTGTTTGTGCCGGGTCGCGCCCCGTTCGATCTGTACAGCAAGGACTACGAGAAGGGCCTGGCGCTCTACAGCTCCAACGTGCTGATTATGGAGAAGTGCGACGACCTGCTGCCCGACTACTACAACTTTGTGCGTGGTGTCGTGGACTCTGCCGACGTGACGCTCAATATTTCGCGTGAGACGCTGCAGCAGAATCGTCAGCTCAAGGCCATTGCCAAGCGTGTCGAGAAGAAGATCACCGCCGATCTCGAGGACATGCGCGACAACGACCGCGAGGCATACGAGAAGTTCTTTGAGAGCTTTGGTCGCGGTCTTAAGTACGGCATCTACTCGAGCTACGGCATGAAGGCCGACGAGCTCGCCGACCTGCTGCTGTTCTGGTCTGCCAAGGAGCAGAAGATGATCACCTTGGCCGAGTACGCCAAGGGCATGCCCGAGGGCCAGAAGGCAATCTACTATGCCGCCGGCGATTCGCGCGAGCGTCTGGCCAAGATGCCCGTCGTGAAGGGCGTGCTCGACCGCGGCTATGACGTGCTGCTGCTGACGCAGGACGTGGATGAGTTCACCTTCCAGGCCATGCGTGAGTACGTGGCTGCCGATATGCCCAAGGTCTACGAGGATGACGCTGCTCGCGAGGCTGCCGAGAAGGCAGTTGCCGATGGTGCCGAGCCTGAGGTCGAGGATCGTCACCTGGAGCTTAAGAACGTCGCGACCGGCGATCTTGACTTGGCGACCGATGACGAGAAGAAGGAGGCCGAGGACGCCACCAAGGAGAACGAGGGCCTCTTTAACGCCATGAAAGAGGCGCTCGGCGACAAGGTCGAAAAGGTTGCCGTCTCCGCGCGCCTGACCGATGCTCCCGCCTGCATCACCACCGAGGGTCCGCTTTCGCTCGAGATGGAGAAGGTGCTTCAGAAGGGTCCCGAGGGCACGCCCGACGGTATGCCCAAGAGCCAGCGCGTGCTCGAGCTCAACGCTAAGCACCCGGTCTTCGCCAAGCTCGTCGCTGCCCAGAAGGCAGGCGACGCCGACAAGATCAAGCAGTACTCCGGCTTGCTCTACGACCAGGCCCTGCTCGTCGAGGGCATCCTCCCCGAGGACCCCGTAGCCTTCGCTGCGGCTATTTGCGAACTGATGTAACTAGGGGGTTACGCGGTTCTACGAACCGCGTAACTACTCGACGCTGCAAACGCCCCTAAGCGGCAATCTGACGTTCAATCGTCGGTCGCGTACCGAAGTACGCTTCCCTCCTCTTTCACGTCACCTTGCTCGCTTAGGGGCGTTTTCGCTGACTTATGCTCAACCTGCGACGCCTTCGTGGTCCAAAGTAGCCATTGGGGACGTTCTTGTTTGACTGGTCGTTTAAGAACGTCCCCAATGACTATTCGAACTGCTAGTTTGTGCGGGTTGTGGTTTTGTGAGCTGCGGGAATTTAAGATACTGTACATCTGTACGTTAACTTATCTTCGTAGTATATTGCTACCCGCAAAACTCAGCACCATTGTGACGCGAGGCACTAAAGCGCCTACGTACAATGGTTGTCGATAGTACGATTCGATTCAACGACAGGATGGATGGTCCAAGCGTGAGTCTCGGCAGCAAACTATCCAACGCAAAGGTCTCCTTTGCGATATTCAAGCGCGACATTAAGCGACTGCTTATGAACCCCGTCGCCCTGGTGGTTACCCTGGGCGTGTGCGTCATTCCCTCGCTGTATGCCTGGTACAACATCGTTGCTAACTGGGATCCGTACGGAAATACCCAGGGCATTAAAATCGCCATCGCCAACAACGATCAGGGCACCCAGAACGACCTAGTGGGCGAGCTTAACGCAGGCGATAAGGTGGTCGACCAGCTCAAAGAGAACGACCAGCTGGGCTGGACCTTCGTCGACTCGGCGGCAGATGCCAAAGAGGGCGTCGAAAGTGGCGAATACTATGCTGCCATCGTGATTCCCAAGAACTTCTCCGACAATCTCGTCTCGATGCTCGACGGCAATTACCATCAGCCGAAGCTCACCTATTACGTCAACGAGAAAAAGAGCGCCATTGCGCCCAAGGTCACCGATACCGGTGCCAACACCATCGAGGAGCAGATCAACTCTGAGTTTGTCTCCACGGTGGGCGAGACCGTCGCGGGCATTGCCAAAGATGCTGGCATCGATCTTAAAGACAAGGCAACCCAGACCCAGGATTCGCTGGCGGGCTCGGTGTCCGAGGCGTCTGATACCCTGGGCGAAGTGCGTGATTCCATCGGCGACATGAACACCGCCATCGACAAGACGAGCAGCTCGATTGCTTCGGCCGATGCTGCGTTGGCGGGCCTGCAGGGACAGGCGCCTTCGCTAACGCAGGCAATCGCTCAGGGTAATGATCTGCTGGGCGAAGCTCGTACCACGGCTGGCAAGTCCATCACCTCGCTCTCCAAGGCGCTCTCGGAAGGCAGCCTTGCGCTAACCAAGACATCGGCCTCCGCGAACGCTGCCATCGGCAAGCTGACGGGCACGGTCACATCTACGACCACCCGCATCGACAACTCGCTCGAGTCTCTCCAGGCAACGATCGATCACAACACCGCAGTTATCGGCCACCTGCAGATTCTTGCCGGCGATACCTCGACGGGATCGGATCGGATCGACGCACTGATCGCCTCGACGATCGATACGCTCAAGAAGCAGAACGACCAGCTGCAGAGTATCAAGAACAGTCTGTCCGCGCAGTCGAGCGCCATGGCAAATGACGCCACGGCCGTCTCGAACGCGAGCAACGCACTCAACGCGGCAATTCAGACCGGTACGGCTAACCTCGGTCAGGCTCAGACCGATCTGGGTCAGAACGCACTTCCGAAGGCTTCGAGCGCGCTTGACTCCTTTGCCGCCGTTTCGGGCGATTTGACCGGCATTGTATCGGGTATGACCCCCACGATAGCGAGCGCGCGCGGCACGCTGGCGCAGCTCGGCGCCACGCTCAAGCAGGCAAAGACCACGCTGTCCCAAACCGACGCCTCCCTTGCCAAGGTTCAGGACAAGCTCGCGACCGCCGCCAATGACATTGCGGCGTTGCAGACCTCTGGGTCTATGGGCGAGTTAGCCGACCTCATGGACGTCGACGTCAATGACGTGGCAGATTTCATGGCATCTCCGGTTGAGCTGACATCCAAGTCAATCTATCCGGTCAAGAGCTTTGGCTCGGGCATCGCGCCCTTCTACACCAATCTGGCGCTGTGGGTAGGCGGCTATGTGCTCATCGCTATCTACAAACTCGAGGTCGACCGCGAGGGCATCGGTAGCTTTACGGCGCGTCAGGGCTACTTTGGCCGCTGGCTGCTACTGGTGATCCTGGGCGCGTTCCAGGCCATCATCGTTACGGTAGGCGACCTAGTCATTGGCGTTCAGTGCGTCAATCCGCTGCTCTTTGTGCTGGGCGGCATCGCTATCTCGTTCACCTACGTCAATATCATCTATGCGCTGTCCACCACCTTTAAGCATATCGGTAAAGCCATTGGCGTCATCCTCGTCATTGTGCAGATCCCCGGCTCGTCGGGCATGTATCCCATCGAGATGATGCCCGGCTTCTTCCAATGGCTGCATCCGCTGCTGCCCTTCACCTATGGCATCAACCTGCTGCGCGAGACCGTCGGTGGCATGTATTCGTTCAACTACCTGTTCAACCTGTGCATCCTGGGCGTGTTCCTTATCATCGCGCTCTTTATCGGTCTGCAGCTGCGCCCGTTGCTGCTCAACCTCAATCTGCTCTTTGATAAGCAGCTTTCCACGACGGGCCTCATGATCTGCGAGTCCAACGACCTGCCGCGCCAGCGCTATTCGCTGCGCACGGCCATGCGTGTCATGCTCGATTCCGATTCGTACCGTCGCGAACTGCTCGATCATGCGGTCGCCTTTGAGCATCGCTACCCGTACTACATCAAGGGCGGTTTCGCTGCTGTAGTCGGCGTGCAGGTGCTGCTCTTCATTCTGTCGACGGTTCTCGATATCGACAACAATGGCAAGATCATTCTGCTGGTTATCTGGATTATCTCGGTCATTGCCATCTGCGGCTGGCTCATCAACATCGAGTACATCCGTGCAAGCCTCAACACCCAGATGCGCATCTCGGCGCTTTCGGACGAGGACTTGCGCCGCGAGATGCGCGAGCACACGGCTGCCATCCCTGCCGCCCGTCGCATGTTTGGTCTCAACGCCAGCGAGCGGGGCACCAAGGACAGCGAACAGCCCACGAGCCGTCTGCCGCATATCGGTGCGCATCGTAAATCTCAGGGCAGCGACAGCACAGCTACAAATGATGGAGATACCACCCCGCTTGGCAAGCACTCTAAAGGAGGTGAGGCATAAATGAAGAACATCCTGCACCTGTTTAAGCGTGATGTCCAAAACGTGTCTCGCTCCGTGATCGGCATGGTCGTCGTGATGGGCCTCATTATCGTGCCGTGCCTGTACGCGTGGTTTAACATCGCCGGCAGCTGGGATCCGTACGGCAATACCGGCAACCTTAAGATTGCAGTGGTCAACACCGATGAGGGCTACGAGAGCGACCTGATTCCCGTCGAGATCAACGTGGGCGAAAACGTGACGGCGACCCTGCGCGGTAACGAGAACTTTGACTGGGTTGTCCTCAACGACCGCGATAAGGCGATTGAGGGCGTTAAGTCGGGCGCGTACTACGCTGCCGTCGTTATCCCTAAAACGTTTAGCGCCGACATGATGACGCTTTTCTCGACCAACGTGAAGCACGCCGATATCGAGTTCTACGAAAACCAGAAGGCTAACGCTATCGCCCAGATCGTGACCGAGAAAGGCTCGAGCGCCGTCCAGAGTCAGGTCAACGAGACCTTTACCGAAACCATTACGGGCATCGGTCTTAAAACCGTGTCCAGCCTGCTCGACTATATGAGCACCGACCAGGTGAGCAACTTTATCGCCAATCTGTCCTCTACGCTGGGCGATTCGGCCGAGGACCTGCAGGACGTTCAGGCGAGCGCGACGTCGCTCGCGGGCATTTTGAGCTCTACGTCCGATTCACTGACATCGGCGGGCGGCATGCTCAAGCAGACGGGCACCGTCGATGAGTCGACGAAGCAGCTGATGGAGCATGCCAAGAGCGGCATCAATGATTCCAAGGAAGCGCTCAAGGTCGCCAACGATACCGTTAACGCGGCGATTGACGGAAGCGCGGGCTCGTTCGACAACGTCTCCGCCGAGCTTGCAAAGGCATTCGATGCCGCGAATCAGCATGTTTACCTTACGGTGTCTCAGCTCAACGAAGCCGCGGCGGCGCTCAATACGCGTGCTGACGATATCGATGCGATGGCCGATCGGCTCCGCAGCCTTGCCGACCAGGTGAGTGATGACAAGCTCAAAGACGGTCTCAAGTCCGCTGCGACGTCGCTGGGCAGAATTGCCGCGGAGTACCGCAACAATGCGAAGGACCTGACGGCGACCGCAAAGTCCCTTTCGGACGGCATGGCGGAGGTCAACAACTCGCGTGCCGAGGTCGACCAGGCCATCGCCGATGCCAAGGCGGGTATCTCGGGTGCCAAGTCCGACTACGATTCTACGTTCTCGGTTAAGGCCAAGGAGCTCAAGAAGACCATTTCGGGCGTTCTGGATTCCCTGAACGGTATCTCGGGTGACTTGGATAGCGCCGTGAGCGGTCTGACCGACGCTTCTGGTTCGCTCGCTAAGGGTCTCTCCAAGGCTGCAAAGCTCGTCAACAAGGCTTCCGATCAGCTGGGCGAGGCGTCGGACAAGATCAGTGCCTTTAAGGACGAGCTTGATAGCGCTCTGATTTCGGGTGACCTGGCCACAATCAAGACGATGATCGGCGGCGACCCCGAGGGTCTCGCCGTGTCGCTTTCCGGCCCCGTTGCGCTCGATCGCAAGCCGGTCTATCCGATCCGCAACTACGGTTCGGCCATGGCGCCGTTCTACACGATTCTGTCGCTGTGGGTGGGCTCGATTGTTCTGGCGGCCATGATGAAGGTCTCGGTTAACGATGAGCTCATCAATGAGCTCATCCCCGTACGCCTGCACGAGATCTACCTGGGCCGTTATCTGTTCTTTGGCGGTCTGGCCTTGCTGCAGGCGACGCTCGTGTGCGCGGGCGACATTCTGTTCTTTGGCATCCAGTGCGACAACCCGTTGCAGTTTGTGCTGGCGGGCTGGGTTGCGAGTCTCGTGTTCTCCAATATCGTCTACACGCTTACGGTTTCGTTTGGCGATATCGGCAAGGCCCTCGCTGTCGTGCTGCTGGTCATGCAGGTCGGCGGTTCGGGTGGCACGTTCCCCATCGAGATGACCGGTCCCGTGTTCCAGGCGATCTATCCGTTCCTGCCGTTTACCCACGGCATCAACGCCATGCACGCCGCCATGGCCGGTGCCTACCATATGGAGTACTGGGTTGAGCTGGGTATTCTGGCGAGCTATCTGATTCCGTCGCTGGCCCTGGGCGTCGTCTTCCGCCGCCCGGTTATCAAAGCCAACGACTGGATCATCGAAAAGCTGGAGAGTACTAAATTGATTTAATACAGCAACGTAAACGCCGTCGGAACATCGAGGTCTTCCAACCCGATGCTTTAGCGTAGTGAATTGCACGGGCTGCTTGGTTATTGCTACAGTAGCGGGGCGTGCCGGGGGTCCGGTGCGTCCCGTTTTTATTTGACCATGAGGCGGCACGCAGCCATACGCGTGCGGACACCACGCCCAGATTGAGTGCGAGGATGTTCCATGGCCCAATACGCTGCCAACGAAATCGAAAACTTGCCCGATAGCCCAGTAGCCCGTGAGGATTTGGGCGCGGGCGGTATTCCCCGGGGCGCCGGCGCACGCTCTCCGCTGTTCTGGAAGGTTTTGCTCCTTTCGGTGGCGGTCATCTGGGGCTACTCCTTTACCACTATGAAGGACGCACTCGGCACCATTCCGGTGTTCGCGCTGCTCTATGTACGCTTTCTGCCCGCAGCGTTGGTCATGTTTGCCGTCTTCCACAAACGCATCATCGCGCACCTCAACGCTCGCAACCTGATCGTTGGCCTGAGTATGGGCGTGCTCATGTGGGCGGCCTATGCGTTGCAGACGGTCGGTCTGGCACATACTACGGCGGGCAAGAATGCTTTTTTGACGGGCACGTATTGCATCCTTGTGCCGTTCGCGAGCTATTTTCTGAGCGGCGAAAAGCTCACGCGCTACAACTTGGGTGCCGCGCTGCTGTGCCTAGCGGGCATTGGCCTCGTCGCACTCGATAGCGTTGAATTCAACATTGGTGACGTCATTACGCTGGCGGGTGCGGCCTTTTTCGCCATCCAGATGGCGGTGACTGCCAAGTACGGTCGCAAAATGGACATCAACGTCATCACGTTTTGGATGTTTGTGGGCAACGGCGTGCTGAGCCTGGCAACGTCGCTGCTATTCGAGACCCAAGCGCCTCTGTCCGTGTGGACGCCGAGCTTTATCAGTGCGATGGCGTTTCTCTCGGTGGGCTGCACATGCGCGGCTCTGCTCATCCAAAACGTCGGCCTGGCGCATGTCCCGGCCTCGACGGGCTCGCTGCTCCTTTCGATGGAGTCGCCTTCGGGTGTGCTGTTCTCGGTGCTGCTGATGGGGGAGGCGCTCACCTCGCGCCTGCTCGCCGGCTTCGCGCTCATCTTCCTGTCGATTATCTTGAGCGAGACTCACTTCGATTTTTTGCGTCGAAAGCCGCGCCCGCAATTGTAAACAACTTGTTGCGCCGCCCTCCCGGGGCGGCATTTTTTATGCCTCGCCCTTAAAGTAATACCTTGCACTTTACGCTATCAAAGTGCTTGCTGCAAAAACGTTACTGGGGGGCATCTATGGCACCAGCACTGTCCGATCTTCAACCGCAATCAGCGCCCAAGGCCACCGCGGCGGCGCAGGCCGCTATCGGTGACGGTCTTGTTGCAGAAGCTCAGGCTTTTGCAGACGAGCTCGCTGCGTGGCGACACGATTTACACCAGATGCCCGAGCTGGGTAATAGCCTCCCACAGACCTCTGCGTATATCCAAGCGCGCCTGACCGAGATGGACATCCCATTTGCCACGCTCGTCGATGGTTCCTGTGTTGTGGGCCTTGTCGGCGCCGGTGCCGCCGCGGCCCAGGGCAATGGCGTCTGCACGGACGAACAGGCCGGTACGGTCATCATGCTGCGTGGCGACATGGATGCCTTGCCCGTTGCCGAGGAATCCGGCGAGCCCTTTGCATCCACCAACGGCTGCATGCACGCTTGCGGTCACGATATGCACGCGACGGCGCTGCTTGGTGCGGCTCGTATGCTCAAAGCGCGCGAGGCAGAGCTTGTTGATGCCAACGCCACGGTTAAGTTGCTGTTCCAGCCGGGCGAGGAAACCTTTGAGGGTGCCCGCGCCGCCATCGCCGACGGTCTGCTACAGAACCCGCGTCCTCAGGTCGCCTTTGCCATGCATGTCAATAGCCAGTCGCCGCTTGGCCTGGTGCTTTACGGCAGTCCGGCGCTCTCGGGCGTGTACGGTTTCCGCGTCACGCTGCAGGGCAAGGGCGGTCATGGCTCGAGCCCCGAGATCTGCATCGACCCCATTACGGCGGGTGTGCACGTGCATCTGGCACTTCAGGAGCTCATTGCTCGCGAAGTGCCGGCGGCCAAGGAGGTCGCACTGACCGTGGGTAAGTTCGCCGGCGGTCAGGCCGCAAATGTCATCCCCGACACTTGTGTGCTCGAGGGAACGCTGCGTGGCTTCGATGTCGATCTCATGGCTCATCTCAAGGAACGTATCGCCGAGGTCGTCAACGGCGTGGCCGCAACGTATCGCACGCCGGCGACCCTCGAGACGCTTTCGGATGTTCCCCCGCTCGTACTCGATGACGACATGACCCAGGCGTCGCTTGGCTACGTGGGCGCGGTGCTGCCCAAGGCCGCCTTCTTGCCGCTGTTCCACGCCATGGCGAGTGAGGACTTCGCGTTGATCTCTAGCGAGATCCCGAGTGCGTACTTTACCGTGGGCGCTGCCGTGACTGATGCGGACGAGCATTTTGCTCAGCATCATCCCAAGGCACGTTTTAGCGATGCCGAGCTGCCACTTGGCGCCGCGGCTTACACGGCGGTCGCTTTGGGCTATATCGCCGACCACCGGTAGCACCCAATCTTGCTGCTCGTTTGTTTAAAAAAAGAACAGCATGTCTCAGCAACGTAAGTTCTTCCCCGGCTGGCTCGTGGTGGCCTCCGGCTTTGTGATCATGGCCACGTGCTACACCATTTTCGTCAACTGCATGAGCCTGTTCCAGCCGCTCATCGTCAGCGACTTGGGAGTATCTCTTGCGCAGTACAACATCTCCAATGCGATCTCCACGGTGGTGAGCGTTATCGGATCGCTTGTCATTGGCCATGTTGCCGACAAGGTTAGTGGTCGCATTTTGGGTTCGCTTACCGTCATAGCCACCTCGGCGGTGCTCGTGGGCATGAGCTTTGTCGGTGAGCTGTGGCAGGTCTACGTGCTCTTTGCCTTCTCGGGTTGCTTCGCTGTCGCCTCGACCCGCCTGCTCATTAGCCTGGTGACCGCCAGCTGGTTTACGGCCAAGCGAGGCCTTGCCATCTCCATCGCACTTTCGGGCTCGGGCTTTGGCGGCGCCATTCTGTCTCCCATCGTGAGCTCGCTGATCGTGAGCGTGGGTTGGCGTTCCACCTTCTTGGTGCTTGCCGCCGTCTGCATTGTGGCGGCGCTGCCCATCACGGCGTA
>CAVCBD010000028.1:0-22329 GCA_963599935.1 Acutalibacteraceae bacterium
GCCTAAGGCCAAGAAGGCTGCTCCGGCCCCCAAGAAGGCCGCTGCTCCCAAGAAGCTCGAGGCCGTCGAGGAGGCTCCTGCTGAGGAGACCGCTGAGTAGACAATCCGTCTGCATAGGCTATATTCGAGGGGTACGTTCGCGTACCCCTCTTTTTTTGTCGCAATACCGTTGATTGTTTGTTGGGAGCGTCCATGACCGCGCCGTCTGATTTCAATTCGAACCCAGAGCTCGATGCTACGCTCGTATTCCGTGTTGCCTATGACGGCTCATCGTATAGCGGATTTGCCGAGCAACCGGGCCAGACGACCGTTGCGGGCGAGTTGCGCCGCGCTATCGAGACGCTGCTGCGTCGCCCGATCGATCTGACGTGTGCGGGGCGTACCGATGCCGGTGTGCATGCGGTGGCCCAGTACATTAGCGTGCCCGTAACGGACGCTGAGCTTGCGTGTACGCGCCGTAGGTGGCTGAGGGCTATGGATGCCCTCCTGCCCAAAGATATTGCCATAAACGAGGTCTACAAGGCCCGTAAGGGCTTTTCTGCGCGCTTTGACGCGCGGTCCCGCACGTATACGTACCGCATTGCCGACCGCGATGCGCGCCCCGTGCTCTCGCGCGGTGCGGTGTGGTGGCATCGCTACCCCTTGGATGTCGATGCCATGGCTGCCGCGTGCCCTGCGCTCTTGGGCGAGCAGGACTTTAAGAGCTTTTGCAAGGTGGCGTCTGCCGTGGGCAAGCCCACGCACCGCTGCGTGATGCGCGCCGAGTTTGGCCACGAGGTCGCTTTTGGCGAGGATATCCTGACGTTTACCATCGAGGGCAACGCATTTTTACATTCGATGGTGCGCACTATCGTGGGCACGCTCGTGGAGATCGGCATGCATCGTCGCGATCCCGAGTGGATGCGCGAGGTCATTGATGCCTGCGACCGTACCGCTGCGGGTCCCACGGCGCCTGCCTGCGGCCTTACGTTTATGGGTGTGGATTACGGCCCCGACGAGCTTGTCGTACTCGACTAGGGGAGTGCTCGACGCGTCCGTACCTGGCACATACTATGTGTGAGCTGCGCGTGTGCAACATCTGTTCTTGGCGTGCAGCATGTTAGGTGACTCGTTGCTTTTATGGCTCGGGTGTACCATGAACGACAGTTTGATTTGGCGCTATCGAGAGGATGGAAAACTTGGTTCGACGTTGTTCGCATCCGCGACTTTCGGTGATCCTTATTGTTGAGGGTTCGCCCAGCTATGCGATGCGTGCGCTCGAGAGCGTCCAGAACCAAGACCTCTATGACCTGCAAATTGTCGTGGTTTGTCGCGACGTTGCGCCGGGCGTGCGCCATTCGCTCGAGGTTGCCGCCGGCAGAGATATTCACATCGATTTGATTGACGTCGAGGATTCGGCGCGCGGAGCATGTCTCAAGGCCGGTTTTGCCGCCTCGCGTGGATTGCAGATTGTTGCCATGAACGCCGACGAGTGGTTTGCCCCACAGTCCCTTTCCAAGATGGTCGATGTTGCGTGTGATGCTGCGGCAGACATGGTGATTCCCACGGCATCGCTCGACCGCTACGATGCTCATCGTGAGCGCCATTCGCGTGTACTGGATGCCACCTCTCTTGCGATCGATGACCGTGCTTCATTGGCGGCCGGTCTGTCTCAAATGATTTCCGGCGGCCTGATTGCCCAGACTCCCGGTGTGATGTACAGCCGCTCGCTGTTCGAGACGTGTTTGTCGCGCGACCGTGCGTTTCGCTCGATTGGGTTTATGACATGCGCTCTTTCGCAGGCGCAATGCATATCCGGGTGCGGTGATGCCTGTTTCCATGCGGTGGCGCCACGGCTTACAGATGCTTTTGACCCCACATTGTTTGCCAAGCTTACCGATGACGCCCGGGCGCTCGACGAGCTTATTGATTCGCTTGCAGAGGCGAACGGTGACACGCAGCTAAAGGTGGCGAGCCATATGTTTTACTTCGCCGGGCTGGTCGCCTGCATCGAAAATTTGTGCTTGAGCCCGCATGGGGTGTCATCAATTGAGCGTTCCGCACGTATGCGTGATATGCTCGAGGCATCTCGAACTCGTCAGATGTCTGCGGCACTCAAGGATAACCATCGTGGACTCGGCTTGTTGTTTGGACCGATTGCCAGTGCCAAACCTACGCGTTGCGTGATGTATACGCATCTGGCCGCTTTTTTTAACCGGACGGGCGTCAAAACTGCTTAAGACGGCTTTTTTCGAAACAATCTTGCATGGAATTGTTTCGAAATGCGTTCTTATTCACAAATACCCTCAAATAGCGCTAAACTATTCAATTACTGATTGATTGTCTCCGCCATCTATGGAGTGAGGTTTAGTATGGCTAAAAAACGCAATGGGCGCCAGGATGCCATCAGAGATATCGTGCGCAACAAGGATGTTCGCACGCAGCGCGTACTGGTGGACGAGCTCCGTGCCATGGGGTTTGATTGCACGCAGGCGACCGTTTCGCGCGACATTGCCGATATGGGGCTGCGCAAGCTTCCCGAGGGCATCTATGTTCTGGCCGAGGACTTGCATCTGCAGCGTATGGTCTCCGAACTGGTAACGGGCGTTCTGCGTACCGACAACCTGGTTATGATCAAGGCTCAGCCCGGTACCGCTTCGGGCATCGCCGCTGCGGTCGATGCCGCTGAGCTGCCCGACGTGCTCGGTTCGCTCGCCGGTAACGACACCATCTTGGTTATCGCCCAAACCGCCGAGGACGGCGAGCGCCTGGAGGCCCTCATCAACAAGCTGAGCAACTCTCGTAAGTAGGAGGGGCGGCGCGTGAGGACAGCGCCGCACGAGCGAATATAGCGACTTTTATGGGGCGTCGACGATGGTCGGCGCCCTTCTTTATTGTCGCATCGTGTTGGGGCGCATGCGAGGTTTCTCGTGACAAAAAGGTGCCCGAGCAGCATTTGATCTGCTCGGGCACCTTTGATCGGCTATGCCTGGGTGCCTACTGACCTGTAGAGGGATCGGGCGTGGGCGTAGGCGTTGGAGTGGGGGAACCGCCCTCGCCGCCGCCCTCGCCACCGCTACCGTCGCCGCCGGTCGAGCCGCCGGTCGAGCCGCCGGTCGAGCCGCCGGTCGAGCCGCCGGTCGAGCCGGTGCCACCCGTGGTGCTGCCGCCCGTGGTCTCGGTGGTCGTGGTGGTCGTCGTCGTGGTCGTGGTGGTCTCTTTCTCGTCCTCTTCGTTCTCGTCCTTGGACTCTTCCTTCTTGGCGTTGTTGGTGCCGTAGAACTTCCAGACGTTGTTGTTCTTATACGTGGGGGCAGTGCCCGTCGGGAACTCCTCGCGGTCGGTGCCGGCAAGGACGGTGTTCATGAACTTCTTAAAGACGGGCAGGTTGGTGCTGTCGCCCAGCAGATCTGTGCCGTACTTTTGGATGGGAATCTCACCTGCGGAGTAGCCGGTCCACAGGGCGCATGCCAGCTGCGGGGTATAGCCGCAGAACCACAGGTTGGTGGTGTTGTCGGTGGTACCCGTCTTGCCGGCATAGGGCTGGTTCACGCTCAGCGCGCCGGCGGCGCCTGTGCCGCTGCTCTGCATGACGCCGGTCAGGACGTCGGTCACTGCCGCGGCCTCGCCGGTGGAGAGCACCTGCGAGGGGTTATCGGTGTGCTGGTACAGCACCGAGCCAGTGCGCGAATCAATCTCGGTGATGGCGATCGGCTGGCGATAGTAACCGCCGTTGGCAAACGTGGCATAGGCCGCGGCCATCTCGAGCGGCGAGATGGAGCCGGTACCGAGCGTCATGACGGGAACGTCCTCGATATTGTCCTTAGAAGGATCGATGCCGAGCTTTTTGACGAGCGACATGATCTTGTTATTGCCGATAGCCTCTGCAACCTGGATATAGCCGGTGTTGGAGGAGTATGCCGTCGCCTGCTTGAGCGTGATGGTACCGTAGCTTTGGTTGGCGTAGTTCTGCACCTCGGTCGTGGTGCCCTTGGCCTTGAGCGGCGAGTTGCAGTTGAGGGTGACGTTGGGGTTCATGCCGTTTTGGATGGCAGTGGCCAGCGTAAAGGCCTTAAACGTGGAGCCCACGGGCCGCTTGGCCGTGGCGTGGTTCACGTGGTTCTCGTCGGCGTTATAGTCGTAGCCGCCCACCATGCACTTGATGTAGCCGGTCTTGGGGTCGACGACGACCATGCCCATGTCCAGGCCGTCGAGCGAAAGCGTGTCGAGCTGGGCGCGCACGGCCTCCTCGGCAGTCTGCTGCATCGTTGGGTCGATGGTGGTCTTGACGGTTAGGCCGCCCTTAAACAGCACGTCGGTGGAGAACTCCTGCTCCAGCAGCTGCTTAACATAGGCGACAAAGTAGGGCTGCGAATACACGTCGACACCGCTGCCCGAAATCTCGGTCACGTTAAGGGTGATGGGCTCTGCCTGCGCGGCGTCGTGCTCCTCCTGGGTGATGTGGCCCAGGCGCAGCATGTTGTCGAGAACCTTGTTGCGGCGAGACAGTGCCAGATCGGGATTGACCGTGGGGTCGTACTGCGAAGGCGAGTTGGGAAGGCCGATGAGCAGCGCGGCCTCGCTCAGGGTGAGGTCGGCGGCGCTCTTGGACAGGTAGGTCTCGGCGGCAGCCTCGATGCCGTAGGCGCCGTGGCCGTAATAGATGGTGTTGAGGTACATCATGAGGATCTCGTCCTTGGAGTACATCTCCTCCATCTTGATGGCGATATAGGCCTCGCGCACCTTACGCTCGATGGTCGAATCGAACTGCTCCTCCTGCAGGATGGTGTTGCGTACCAGCTGCTGGGTGATGGTCGATGCGCCCTCGTGGCCACCGGAGACGGTTGCCACGGCGGCACGTGCGATACCCCACAGGTCGATGCCGCCATGCTCGTAGAAGCGCTCGTCCTCAACGTCGACGGTGCCCTGCAACACGTACGGAGAGACCTGATCCTTGGTGACGGACTTGCGGTTTTGCGTGTAGAAGCTCGCGATCTTGTTGCCGTTGCAATCGACGATCTCGGTGGGTTCGCTCACCAGATAGGCGTTGGCGTCGGTATAGTCGGGCAGATCGGACAGCCAGCGATTGACGTTGCCGATCATGCCGATGCCAAACGCTACGCCCGCGATGAGCAAAAAGCCCAAGAACGAGAGCAGGATCATGGGCAGGGCATGCGTCTTGGAACGACTGCGTCCCTGTCGTTGGCGAGGACCCATATATTGACCTCCAGGTATGTCGTGCCGGGCGGCGGGTGCGCCGCTGGGGCAGGATGGACATAAGTTATTACACGATAAACCAAACGAGGCGCGCGAGGCCTCGTGTATGCTGGATGACGGCATTTTTCAGAGTGAATGCATACCTTGTTGGTAAGGAGTTTGCCGATGGCGATTCGGACGATGGGGCCGAGCGGACAATGCGATAACGAGCCGGGGGCTGCCGAGGTGGCGCTGCCCGAGCTGCTGGCACCTGCCGGCGGACTCGATCAGATGCTCGCGGCGATTGCAGCGGGCGCCGATGCCATCTATGCGGGCCTGGGCGGGTTTAACGCCCGCGTGAGCGCACACGGCTTTACCGACGACGAGTTTTTGCGCGGCTGCGCCGTGGCGCATGCGCACGGCGTGCGTGTATACGTGACGCTCAACGTGTTTGTGTTCGATGACGAGTTGGCCGACGCGGTGGCGCTGGGGGCGCACGCGCATGAGTTGGGTGCCGATGCCTTGATCGTGGCGGATGCCGGTCTGGCCTGCGCGTTGCGCGCGGCGATTCCCGGGGTCGAGATTCACCTGTCCACGCAGGCGGGCGTCCATAGCGAAGGCGCCGTGCGCCTGGCTGCCGACGAGCTCGGGGTCGAGCGCGTGACGACCGCCCGCGAGTTGGCGGTCGACGAGATTGCCGCCCTGTGTGCTACCGGCGTGCCTATCGAGGTGTTCTGCCACGGCGCGATTTGCATTGGATATTCGGGGGCCTGCGAGTTTTCGGCCTTGCGGCGTGGACGATCGGCGATGCGCGGCGACTGTACGCAGCCGTGTCGCTTGGCGTACGACCTGGTGAACGAGGCGGGGGAGAGCGTCGTTTCCGTGGAGGGCGATCGTCTGCTGTGCCCGCGCGACTATCTGGGTATCGCGCACCTGCCCGAGCTTGTTGCCGCCGGCGTGGCATCGCTCAAGATCGAGGGCCGCATGAAGAATCCCGACTACGTCTTTAACGTGGTGAGGGTGTGGCGTCGGGCGCTCGATATGCTGCGCGACGGCACATGGGATGTCGATGCGGTGCCGACGCTTGAGCGCGAGCTGGGAAGGTCGTTCAACCGCGGCTTTACCGATGCGTATCTGCGGGGTCGTTCGGGCGCCGAACTCATGAGCTTTGAACGCGCGATCAACCAGGGCGTGCGCGTGGGACACTTGGTGGCGGTGGGCCACGAAGAGGTGACGGTTGAGCTTGATGCCGCCGTGGCGGCGGGCGATACGCTCGAAATCCGATTTTACCCGGGTGCCGACGCGCGTCCCGATGTACCCAAGCGCTGGCCGCAGGTGCCTTGCCCCGTGGATGCCGCTGCGGGAGAGCGCATCGTCGTGCATTGCAAACGTAAGGTGGACGCGGGCTGCGAGGTCTATCTGATTCGCAGCGCCGGCGTGCTGGGGCAAACGGCAACGGCGTTGGAGCGCATGCGGGCCGAGGCGGATATGGTCGCGCCTGTTGGGCAGTCCGTTGAGGTGCTGCCGTTTGAGGGCGTTCTGGCAGATGGCGACGTGTCGACGGAGTTGGCGGGGCCGGCGGAGCCGGCAGAGCGCGAGGATTTTGCTCGTATGGTCTTTGCCTGGGAACTGATGGATGTGGATCCGCGCGATGAGCGAGATCTGTCCGATACGACGGTGGTGCTCGACGAAGTGTGCCGCGCGGGCGATACCGAGCGGACTCGGTCGCTTATGCAGCGTGCCGGGCGCGTCGCCTGTCGCAATCTGGGACAGGTGGCGATGGCCCGCGAGCTGGGCGCAACGTTTGACGTGGCGGCACCGGTGTTCTGCGCCAATCGGGCCACGCTTGCCTGGCTGCGCGGGCTTGGGGCGGGGTGGGTGTACTTGTCTGCCGAGTTGCTCAGCAATGATAGGGAGCGAATTGCCGAGCTGGCTGCTGAACCCGGCGTCTTGGGTCCGGTCGACGCCGATCGTCCCGAGCTTATGGTGTGCGAGCACTGCCTGCTGACCGCCGAGGGCGTCTGCGCCACCGATGCGACGGGGCAGGTCCGTTGTCGCGACTGCTTGCGTCGTCGGCAGGTGCGCTATCTGGTCGAGCGTGACGGTACACGTCTGCCGGTTGCCATCGACGCGTGCGGCAGGACGAGGATTTTCCTGTCGTAGGTGCCGCGTCGCGTCAGTTTGTTATCATAAGAGAGTTTATGGACTTCCAGCACCGCCGTTTTCGGCGAGGGTGCTATAGCAAAAGGAGGATACCCAATGCTGTCTGTTGACGAGCAAATGCGTATCATCACCTCGGGCGCCGCGCAGATCGTTCCCGAGGCCGACCTTCGCAAGAAGCTTGAGAAGGGCGAGCCCCTCAACATCAAGCTCGGCGTCGACCCCACCAGCCCCGACCTGCACCTGGGTCATGCCGTGCCCCTGCGCAAGATGCGTCAGTTCCAGGACCTGGGCCACAACGTCACCCTCATCATCGGCAACGGTACCGCGCTGATTGGCGATCCCTCGGGCAAGAACTCCACCCGTCCGCAGCTTTCGCAGGAGCAGATCGAGGCCAATGCCGAGACCTACGTGAGCCAGGCCATGAAGATCTTGGATCCCGAGAAGACCACCATCGTGCACAACGGCGATTGGATCCTTTCGATGGACCTTGCCGGCCTGCTGCAGGTGTGCTCCAAGTTCACCGTCGCCCGTATTCTCGAGCGCGACGACTTTACCAAGCGCTACCAGTCTCAGACGCCGATCGCCCTGCATGAGTTCCTGTATCCCGTGATGCAGGCTTTCGACTCCGTGCAGATCAAGGCTGACGTGGAGATGGGCGGCACCGATCAGCTCTTCAACCTGCTCGCCGGCCGTGAGCTCATGGAGAAGATGGGCATGGAGCCGCAGATTGCGCTCACCATGCCGCTGCTCGAGGGCACCGATGGCGTCCGTAAGATGTCCAAGTCCTACGGTAACTACATCGGCCTGACCGACGCGCCCAAGGATATGTTCGGCAAGACCATGTCCATCCCCGACGAGATGATTGGTAAGTACTACCGCCTGGCGAGCTCGCTCACCCCGGCCGAGGTCGACAAGATCGACGCTGCTCTGGCCGACGGCTCTGCCGATCCCTATGAGCTCAAGCGCGCTCTGGGCCGCGACCTGTGCGACACCTACCACGGCGCCGGTGCCGGCGACGAGGCCCAGGCCGAGTTCGACCGCGTGTTCAAGGAGGGCCAGCTCGCCGACTTCCCCGAGAAGCATGTTGAGCTGACTGTCAACGACGAGGGCCAGATCTACCTCGCCGGCCTGCTCAAGGACCTGGGCCTTTCGGCCAGCGCCGGTCAGGCCCGCCGCGACATCGACGGCGGCGGCGTCAAGATCAACGGCAAGGCCGTGGCTCCCAAGAGCTACAACATCGACCCCAGCGCCCTCAAACTGGGCGACACCCTCTCCGTAGGCAAGCGCAAGGGCTTTAAGTTGATTTAGTTCCGCCGTTCTAACGAACGGCGGACCGGCCGACGCTGCGCGGGCCGCATTTGGACAATCTGACGTTCAACTTCAAGGGCGCGACCAGAAGGTCAGCGCCCTTTCGTTTCACGCCACCTTGTCTCAAATGCGGCCCGCTCGCTGTCGTTGCCAAAACATCGGCGCTTCCGTTGTTGGCACTTTGGGACACTCCTTGTATTGGTGTTCAGCGGCAGTCCCCATTGCGCCAAGCGGCGTGTGCCGTTAAGCGCGGCGGCGTATTGTTGACCCCTCTTTTGGGCATACAATGGCTATTGGTTTGCTGCGGTGAAGGTCTGTCCGCTCCGCAGCTTTTTTCTACGGTTAAAGGAGTATGTATGTCCGTTGAGGTCATGAGGTCTGTGATCGAGGCCGCCGAGGGTCGCGTGCCCGTCGACACGCTGTTTACCAATGCGCAGATCGTCGACGTGTATGGCCAGCGTGTGGCGCCCGGTAGCGTTGCCGTCAAGGATGGCGTGATCGTCGGTGTGCTCTACGATGGTCGCGACGATGCCGCCGGTACGTATGAGGCTGCCGAGGTCATCGATTGCCAGGGCCGCTATCTTGCCCCCGGTTTTATTGACGGGCACTTGCATATCGAGTCTTCGAACATCCGCCCTGCCGAGTATGCGCGCATGGCGGCGACGCGCGGTACCACCACCGCTATTGCTGACAGCCACGAGATCGCTAATGTTTCCGGCTTGGACGGCCTGCGCTTTATGATCGAGGACGGTCGTCGCGCTCCTATTTCCATCAAGTACATGATGCCCTCGTGCGTGCCCGCGCTGCCCGATGAGCAAGCAGGCGCTGTGATTACCGCCGCTGACATGCAAGCGTTTTTTGCCGAGCATCCGGGCGATGTCTTTGGCCTGGGCGAAATGATGAACCTTCCGGGCGTTTTTATGGCCGATTCCGAGACCTGTGCTCGCATCGATGCCGCTAACCAGACGCCGTCCAAGCAAGTCGACGGTCATGCGCCGCTCGTTGCCGGTAAGGACCTCAATGCCTATGCCGCGGCGGGTATTATTGCCGACCACGAGTCGACGATTCCCGAGGAGGCGCTCGATAAACTGTCCCGCGGCATGTATGTGATGCTGCGTGAAGGTACGTGTAGCCACGACTTGGCCAACCTGTCGCCGATGCTGCTAGAGAATCCCGCGCGCGCCCGCCGCTGCTGCTTTGCGACCGACGACCGCGCCCCTTCCGATGCGCTTGCGACCGGCATGATCGACAATGCCTGCCGTGTGGCTATCGACGCCGGTATTGACCCCGTGGTCGCTATCTCTATGGCGTCCCTCTCCACGGCCGAGGCGTTTGGCCTGGACCACGGTTGCCGCGACCCACACGAGCTGCGTGGTGCGATTGCCCCGGGCAAGCGTGCCGACCTGCTGGTGCTCAATGACCTGACGTTTGCCACGGCTCCGCATCGCGTGTATGCCGCCGGCGCGCTCGTGGCACAGGACGGCACTTTTGTGGGCGAGATTGCACCCGAGATGGCCGAGGTCGCGGCCCTTGCCGATGAGCTGCGTGCTTCCGTTAAGCTGCCGAAGCTTTCGCTCGACGTATTTGACTATGCCTTTAAGCCGGGCGAGGCCGTGATTGACGTGGTGCCGGGCAAGGCCATCACGGGCATGGTTCGCCCCGAGAACACCGAGGACCTGCGCCGCATTATGCTGATCGAGCGCCACGGCCGCGGCGTGTCGCTGCAGGCCGAGGGCGCCGACGGTGACGGCCCCGCTGGCCTGGGACTCGTTGGCAAGCACATCGGTCGCGGCTGGGTGCGCGGCTTTACCATCACGGGTGGCGCCATTGCCTCCACGATCGGCCACGACTCGCACAACGTGTGCGTCGTGGGCGACAACGCCGCCGATATGATGGCCGCCGTTGAGGCCGTGGGCCAAGGTGGTCACGTGCTGGTGCGCAACGGCGAGGTCGTGGCGCGCATTCCGCTGGCGCTCGGTGGCCTGATGAGCGAGGGCACGGCCGAGGATGTCGCCGCGCAGCACGACGACTTTATGGTCAAGGCGCGTGCCATGGGCATCGAGCCGCCGCTCGACCCCATTATGGGCATCATCTTCCTGCCCCTGCCGGTGATCCCGACGCTCCGCATCCGCCCCGAGGGCATGTTCGACGTCACGACCTTCACCTACGCCGACTAGTCATCGGGGACGTTCTTAAACGACTAGCCGTCGGGGTGGCGTGTCGCCTGACGCCGCGACCGTGAGGCCTCTGGCATGTGTGAGCTATTTGCCAGGTCCTTGTAACGTTTACGCCCGCAGAGTCTTATCTGAGCTCCCTTTGGGTACGTTGGAATCGGATACACGTTCGATTCCAACAAGTCCGAAGGGAGCTTTTCTATGTTTAAACTGATTGCATCCGATATGGACGGCACGTTGCTTGATGAGAATAGCCAGGTACCGCCCGAGACATATGAGCTGATTGAGGCCCTGCGCGAGCGCGGCGTGCACTTTGCTGCGTCCTCGGGCCGCCGTTACGACCGCCTATGCGAGTTCTTTGCGCCCGTGGTCGACAAAATGGACTTTGTCGCGGCGAATGGTGCGCAGGTCTATGCAGAAGGGGTCGAGGTCGATCGCGAGGTATATTCGCATCTCGCCGTCCGCAAGCTCGCGCGCACGGTCAAGATGTTTCCTAACATGCATCTGGCGCTCTTTGATCGCACCAAGTCCTTTTTGCTCGACGACGAGGACAAATTTGTCCGCGAGATCGACAAAGATCTGCCCAACGCCGAACGCATTTGGGGACTGCCCGATCCGCATGTGAATATCATCAAGGCATCGATTATCTGCGATGACGGCAACGTGATGGACAACGCCTACGTGTTGCAGCGCGAGCTGGGCGGCCTGTTCTCTTTCGCGCCTTCGGGCAACGCGTGGATCGATGCCATGCAGCCCGGTGTGTCGAAGGCCTCGGGCATCGCACAGCTCATGGAGCACTATGGCGTCGAACGCGACGAGGTCATGGCGTTTGGCGACTCGATGAACGACTACGAGATCATTCGCTTTGTCGGCACGGGCTGCGCGATGGAAAACGCGCGCCCCGCGCTCAAGGCAGTCGCCGATCGCGTGGTGGGGTGCAACCGCGACCACGCCGTCCAGCAGGAGCTCCGTCGCGTGCTGGAGAGTCTCGCCTAATTCGGCAGATGGGGACAGTCCTTGCGGCGCCCCGCGAAGAGTGTCCCCAAATTAGCCACCCTGCCGGGTTGCTGTTGCTAGGCGAGGGCGTCCATGATGGTGCGGGCGACGCCGTCGTGGTCGTTGTCATATTCGGTGATGGCGTCGGCGGCCTCGCGGTCCTCGGGCTCGGCGTTGATCATGGCCATGCCATGGCCCGCTGCCTGCAGCATGGGGATGTCGTTGATGTTGTCGCCGAACGCCCAGGCGTCGGCGAGACGCTCGCCCAAGTGCTCGCATAGCCACGTGAGGGCCGTTCCCTTGGTGGCGCCCTCGCCCATGACCTCGATATTCATGGCGTACGAACGTGTGACCTCAATGCCTCCGAGCGTGTCGAGCTCCGCCGCGATGGCGTTGCGATCGGCCGGGTCGTGCCAGTACATGGCGATGCGTTCGAGCGTCTCGACCTCGTCGATCTTGCTGTCGATATCCATGTCGATCGGTGTTCGTGTGCGCTTGAGCGAAGCTGCGATGTGGGGGTCGCCGCCGCAGAACTCATCCAGGCGCGTGTAGAGCGAGCGGGGGAGGAAGCACTGCCCGTCCGCGAAGATATCGAAGGTCACATCGTGGCCGGCGGCGATGCGGCGGATGCGATGGGCAATGCCGCAATCGAGCGGTCGGCTCAAAATGCGCGTAGCACGTGAGGTGTCGGTGGGCGTACCGTCGTCGAGCTGCCAGACGCTGGCGCCATTGGCGCAGACCGCGTAGTGCACGGCAGGATGGGCGAGGATGGGCTCAAAGATGCCCGACAGCGGGCGCCCCGTGCAGGGCACAAACTCAACACCGCGGTGCGCAAGCTCGTTGAGCATCGCCCAGGTGGCGTCGCTCATCTGCTTATCACTCGTCAGCAGCGTTCCATCCATATCGGAAAACACAATCATTTGATGTAGCCCTTTCTACTGGCATAAAAAGCGTGGCCGAGGGCTTGGGTGCCCTGGCCACGCTCGGGTTCTGTAACGGTCCGCGTCCTAGCGATCGGCGAGCGGCTTGTACTCAAGCGGCTCGATAACCGGACGGTAGGCGGGCCGGATGATACGGTGCGCGCAGAAGAGCTCTTCCATGCGGTGCGCCGACCAGCCTGCCATGCGGGCGACGGCGAACAGCGGCGTAAAGAGCGTCTCGGGCACGCCGAGCATCTTGTAGATAAAGCCCGTGTACAGGTCGATGTTGGCGCAGATGGGCTTGGTCATGCCGTGGTCGCGCATCACCTGCGGTGCCAGGCGCTCAATGCGCTCGATGAGCGCGAACTCATCGCCCAGGTCTTTCTTGGCGGCAAGTGTGCGCGCGTAACGGCGGCAGACCTCGGCGCGCGGGTCGCTGAGCGTATAGACGGCGTGGCCCATACCGTAGATGAGGCCGGTGCCGTCGAAGGCCTGCTTGTCGAGGATCTTGCCCAGGTAGGCTGCGACCTCGTCCTCGTTTTCCCAGTTGGAAACATGCGCGCGGATGTCCTCGTGCATGGACACGACCTTGGCGTTGGCGCCGCCGTGGCGTGGGCCCTTGAGCGAGCCGATAGCCGCGGCGTAGGCGGAATACGGGTCGGTGGCCGAGGAGGACAGCACGCGGCAAGCAAACGTGGAGTTGTTGCCGCCACCGTGCTCGGCATGCAGCATGAGCATCACGTCGAGCAGCATGGCTTCGTCGCGGGTGAATGCCATGCCGCCGCGCAACACCTGCAGGATAGTCTCGGCGGTGGAGAGGCCGGGTGTGGGGTGCGGTACATGAACCTCGGAGCCGCGGCGCTTGGCGACCGAGGCCATATGCGCGAAGGCGGCGATGCGGGGGAGACGGGCGAGCATGGAGATGGCGACGTCGATTTCGTGCTCGGGTGTAATGGCGTCGGGCTCGGCGTCGAAGGCGTAAAGCAGCAGCACGGCGCGCTGAAGCACATTCATGATGCTCGACGACACCGTGGTCATGGGGAACTCTTTGACGTACTCGTCGCTCAGGTGCCTAAAAGCGCCCAGACGTCCGCAAAAACCGTCGAGCTCCTCTTTGGTGGGCAGCGAGCCCGTGATGAGCAGGTAGGCGACCTCTTCGTAGCCATAGCGATCCTCGGCCTGGGCGTTGTTGACCAGGTCCTCGATGCTGTAGCCACGAAGCGTGAGTTTGCCCTGATCGGGCACGACCTTTCCGTCGACCTTGTTGTAGCCATGCACATCCGAGATGCGGGTAAGGCCCGCGACCACGCCCGAGCCATCGGCATTGCGCAGGCCGCGCTTGACGTTGTGCTCTACGAACAAGCCCTCGTCGTACGGGGCGGTCGGCAGGCCGTGGTAGAGGTTTTCGCTTTCGGGCGAAATCTGACGGCTCGCCTCGTAATCCAGAACCAGGCGGCTCAGGTGATCGTCGAAGCGGTAGTAGATTTTCTTGGCGTCGTAGGCCATGCGCGCTCCTCTCCGGTCCGCTTTGGGGCCGCGCGCTTGGACGATATGACGTCAAGCTGCCCCGAGCGGCTTGTTCGCTACAGGCGGTACATAAAGTTAAAGACGTCCTCGCGCTGGATTGACACGTTGACGCCCGAAAGCTCGCCGGCCTCGGCCAGCGCCTTCTGCAGCTCGGCGAAGTCGAGCTTGGACTCGGCGGTGTCGGCCAGCATGGTCATGGTGAAGATGTCCTCGATAATGGACTGCGTAATGTCGCGGATGTCGACGTTGGCCTCGCCCAGAACACGGGTGACGCCGGCGACGATGCCGGGGCGGTTCTTGCCAAGGACGGTGATGACGATGCGGGAGGACGAGATCTCGGCCATGGGAAACCCTTTCGCGTGGTTGCGGCGCGCGGGGGCGCTCCGCTACGGTACAGTGTTCATCATTGTACCTGTCTGGCGCAAAAAAGGCGCGCTCGCTGCGGCGTTACATGCCTGCAACATGAGCGTAAGGGGGAAGGCCGTACGGGGAAGAGCCGTCTGGCGCGTGTCCGGCTCGTGTTGGGTTGATTTCCGATCTCAGCCGAACACATTGAGCGGACAGGCCGTTCCCACAGTCAGCCGAACGCCTCCGACGGCTGATTCCGAACTGGAAGCGGAGGGCATCCCCGCCCTTCGGTAGGGGATACCGCTCCGCGGCGCATGCCGCGGGCGGCGCCCCTATCGGACCACCGTGACCTCAGTTGGGATGGGCCCAGCACTGCCGCGTACTCGGTGAGCTAGAGCCAACTGTTCGTCTTCACGTCGCGTATGGCGATATTTCGGTCGTCCGGCTCGGTGATGCCGTAGCCGAACGCCTGGAGCGTCTCGATGGACTCCTGGATCCTCTGTTGGAACATGGGACCCGGATCGACCCTCGGCCCGAGGTGCCCGCGCCAAAGGCACGGCGTGGCGCGCAGCATGTTATGGATTTTGGAGATGGGCTCGATGTCGGCGTAGACGTTGAGCGTCGCCATAGCGTCCTTGTGGCCGAGGATCGATTGGAGCGCCTTGATATCGCCGCCTTGGCGGATCCACTGCGTTGCGAACGTGTGGCGAAGGCCGTGGAACGTGATCAGCTCGTCGTTGGTGCCCATGAGGCCGTTGGTCTCCGAGAACGTCTTGAACGCCCTGCGGATATAGCTTGTCGTCGCGAAGGTCGCGCCCGGCTCCGACAGGATGTAGCAGTCCCCGATCTCGACCGCCCCGGTAAGGCCGCGCAAGCGCAGCTTTCCGCAGTCGATCTCGTGGGTCTCCTTCAGGAAGGGGAGTAGGCCGACCGGGTCGATGGGGATACCCCTGGCGTCATGGGTCTTGGTGTCCTTGATGAACGAACCCATTCCCTTCGCGTACGCCACCGAGTGTCTGATCGAGATCAGGCCCGTCTCGAAATCCACATCGCACCACCGAAGGCCGCAGACCTCGCCGATTCGCATCCCCGTGTGCAGGGCGAGTACGACCGCCCTCTAATCCTCGGCGGACCAATCGAGTCCGAACTCCTTTCGGGCATCCTCTTCGCTCATGACTTCGAGAAGGTCTCCGGGTTGGCAACGAAGGGCGAGGCATAGCTGCTCGAGTGTGTTGAAGCGAATGCCGCGAATATGCCCTTTTTTAATACGGGACAGGTTCACGGGCGTGGTTCCAATCCTTTCGGCAAGTTCGTTCGAGGAAATCTTTCGCTCGGCCATGATCTTGTCGAGGCGAACAATTACGGGCATGGCGTTTCCTTACGCAATCTCGTCGGAGTCGAGGTACAGCTCTCGGGCGTACAAGAAGAGCTGGGAAAGCATGAACAGGACGATGCCGAGAACCAGAGAGGTCCAATCGAATGATGAAGCGATCTCTTGGGCGCCGACGGCCCCCTCGCCGCCAAACATCGAAACGGAGGTTTTGAGTGAGCCGGCGTAGAGGCTGGTGGCAGCTTGAACAACGAAGAGAATGCCGAGCACCTTCAAGCATGTCGCAGACCCTTTCTTGAAGGGGTCTCCGCTCTTGATCGTCCACACGAGAACGGCGCTGAGGATGGTCGTAGCGATACCGATGACGGCAGGGACCAATGTCAAGATCGCAAGGGCTGGATACGCGGGGGAGTCTGCAATTACAGGGTTGTCGAGCACTTCGATTGCTGGCTTTAAGGAGAACGCCACTTGTGCGATGGCGGTGACGCAAAGGGCCGCAGAGGCTATCGCACATGCGATGCGGAAGGAATGAAGCCGGGGAGTGCGATTGTCGGAACTCATAATAACCTCCGAAGAATTTAAAAAACTCAGGTTACTTTTTAACAGTTTATGTTAAATTGACTTTGCCGGCAAGTAATCACAGCATGCTGCAATCGTAACCCCGCGCATCGAGCTGAATCGTGTTGAAACGAGCTGGTGATACGTATGCTCAAAATCTCGAAGGCAATCTTTAGGTCGCTCCTCTCCTCCAGGTCGCTCTGTGTTGCCGTTGTTGCGTTGATGGTTCTTTGTGCTCTGCCCGTCTTCAGGAGCGCGGCTGGCATCGACGGACGGGTCGAATACCTCGAGTCGGGAATAACCCGTGTTGAGCAGGAATTGTCAGCATCCTATGCGGATGCGCTTGTGAATGCGGGGGAGGAGGGTGTCTATACCTCTTCATCAAGCATGCCCGCGCTTCTGTACCCTCTTGCCGCGGGGCGTCTTGTCTTGGCGCCGCTCTCTCCTCTGCTTCCGTTTCTGCAGGTATCGGATGGAGCGTACTCCTTTTATGACGGATCGAAGGAGTACTTGCTATGGGCCGCAACGGCCGTTGCCGTCTCGTTCCTTGCCGCGCGTCTTAACAAACGTGAAAAACTCATCATCCAGGCACCGATGGGTGAGCTGGGCAGGCTTGTTGCATCGAGCGTATGGGCGAGTGTTTTTGCGATGCTTGCCGTCTTCGCCGTCAATCTTCCAGGGATAATCGCCGCACTTGTGAAGAATGGCCCGGGCTCGCTGTTCTATCCGATAGGCTACGTTCAATATGCGACTCCGGTTATCAAACCGGCTTGGCTGGTGTTCGCACAGACGGCCATTTTGCAATTCTTGGTGGCGGCGTTCATCTCGCTCGTCGTTCACCTTGCCGTGAAGATTGCCAATAACCCTACGCTTGGAATCGTGTTCGTATGTGCCCTGATGGGGGCGACGATGGTTCCCGGGTATTACGGAAGATCCATCGCTTTACGTGAGTTCGCCCTGTTGAATCCCCTTACGTATGCGAACACTGAGTTGACCGTCGGCGCCTATAGCCCGTACCCGACAACGCAGATAGTGAATCTGCCTGGACTTTGCTTCGAGCGTGGCGCGATTACCCTCGTATGCGCAATCGGGATCGAGGTGCTGGCAATTAGCCTGCTTTGCGTTGCTGGAAAGAGCGGCTGCGCGCGCCCGATGTCCCCGATTTGTCTTGAGAGAGGTTCCTTCACCGCATCGAGAACGACAGCCCGTTCGAGCGCTTGTGCCTCCGCCGTTGCATACGTAAGAACGATGGGGAAGCTGCTCCTGCATTCTCCTGCCCTCGCCGTATGCGCGATTGCAATGTCGACGACGATGCTGGCCCCGGCTCTGGTCGAGATGTTTCCTGACGCTGATAACGTTTCCGCTGTTCGGTATAGGGATGGGGAGCTCCGTTCAATAGATCGGTATCTAGAGCAGAACGCTGCGAATATGGACGTCGAGGGCAAAGCGGCCCTGGAAGACATGCGGGATGCTCTTTCGGGTTTCGTGTACGCGCCTATGCCTGCGGAGGGGTTTCGAAGCCTTGCGACGTACGAGCGCGCTCGAGGTGAGCTGGGCGCGGCAGATGCGACTCTCCTGCAATCGATCGGAATCGAGCCGGAGACTCCTTCTCGTGCGGAGGCGCGCGCCCTTCTGCTTGAGTCGATCGCGAGCTTGCCGGACCCCAAGGTTTACGAGTTAAGTACGAAGATGCCCCCATTAATCCTCCTTTCGTATCTCCAGGCAGCGCTTCCCTCCTTATTTTTGCTGTTGCCCGTGGTTGTCACATCGCTCGCGTGCACCCACCTGCAGTGTCGTTCCCTTCTGGTTCTCCAGATCCCCGCAACAGCGCATGTGCGTTTTCTGACGGCTGTTGCGCTGGCTCTCCTGCTTGGCTTGGTGCTGCTTTTGGTGTCGATGGTTCCCGCTGTCGTTGTGTCCGTGATTAAGAACGGTGCGGGTGGATCGGAGTATCCCGTCGCTCTCATTCGGGCGGGAGCTTCGACAACGTCCATGGTGGGGGAGGCGGTGTTGTGCAGTATTCCGTTGCTGGTCATGGCATACGGCGTGATTTCCGTCGTCGCTGCGTTGACAGCAGCGATTAGCCGCAACCCCGTTGTCACCGGAATGGTTTGCGCGGTTCTCTTGGTGTTGGGTTCGTTGAGCGCTCATGTTGAAAGCGTGGGCATGGGCGTCGCGCTGCTGGCTCCATTCGCCTCGTTTGATCCCGCTTCCCAGGTGGGGACGATTGGGTTCCTTGGGCGAGGGACGAACGCGATGCCTTTTGGAGAGGTCGTCGGCGCATCGGGCGCTCTGCTGGTGGTCTTGGGCGCCGTATCTCCGTTGATGGTGCGCCTGAGTGTTCCAAAGATCGAAAGGGGATGATCTCGATGATTGACCTTCAAACGCTGACGATCTCTTATGGAAAGAAGGTGCTCGTAGATTCGGTGAACGCTGAGTTTGCCCCGGGTACGGTCTACGGTCTCGTCGCTCCGAACGGGCATGGAAAGACGACGTTGCTGCGTGCGATGGCAGGTTTGCCGGGTCCTCGCGTGGACGGGAGCATCGTTCTGGATGAGGTGCAGGGTACGGGTGCGAGAGAGGTCCGTTCTATGATCTTCTATGCACCTGGTGAGGGGACGCTGCTGTATCCCGGATTGCGTGCGGAAGATCACCTCAAGATGGTTTGCGATATGTGGCCGCATGCTCGCGATATCGAAGAGATAGTGGAACAAACGCAGATAGGCGAGTTCGCGAAGATGAGGATCCGCACTCTGAGCCAGGGCATGAAGCAGCAGCTTACCCTGGCGATTGCGTATGCGACGGGCGCGCGGTACCTTCTATTAGATGAGCCCATGAACGCGCTCGACCCCAGCAGGGTGGACTTGCATTCCGAGATTCTCAGGAAGCTGGCCGATTCTGGTACGTGCATCATCATGTCATCCCACATCTTGGATTCGGTCGATAGGCTGTGCGATGAGATTCTGTTTTTGAAGGATGGGAGGCTCATTAGAAGCATTCCGCAAGATGATGCTGCGCCGAAGTCTCCTGGATCCCATTTCGCAAAGCCTGCCGGACGCGCCGAGGGTGCGCTAAGCACGTATCGGCGACTCTACGAAAAGGGCGGGTAGAAATGCAAGTTAATAATCTATGTGGTCAATGTGATACCGTTGAACCCGCGTATCGATACCGCTCAGCCATTCGCCTCGCCCCCGTCGCACGCATCTTCATTCGGTCTGTCATTATTAATCTAACGATGCTTTGAGGAATGTAGGTGCTTCTAAATGTACTGTCGACTTCTTCTCAAACTAATCCTAAGAGACAAGGCCGTATGGATTTGTACGCTCGTTCTCGCTGCAGCCTTTTTCGTCCCCATTGCGTTCAATTCACCCATCTACGGGCCCTTCTTTATGAAGCAGGGCATGCAGGGCTTTGTCGACGCATTCAATACGCGCGCGCCCCAGGCCAGCGGCACAGACCTATCGCCAGAGCAGCAAGATGACGCTGAGCTTGCAAGATACGCGAACGCCGCCCTCGCCGCTCAAACCGACGCCGCCTTTCTCGATTCTGCCGAGAGCTACTACGCGCTCATGGACGAGGGCTTCCAATCCGGGTCCATCGTGGGAGACCGAGAGACCAATGACGCGGAGCTCGCATATTGCCGCGCCCTGAGCAGCTCCGGCATCACGGATATCCCGGCCTCCGCAAACGACCTGCCATTCCTTTCCTTCCTGCCTTACGCCATTGCCGCGGCGCCGTCTTTCCTTCCCTTCATCCCCTTCCTTCTCTCGTCGATACTCCTGCTCGGCGCCACAAGGCCCGGTACCCTGGCGGCAAAGGCGCCCGTGCCCAAATTCCGGCGCCTTATCCAAACCGTGTTTTCGATAATCGTCGCGGGGACCGCGATGCTCCTCGCCGGCCTTGCGCCCGGGAGTATTTACGCCTTGGCCCTAAACGGCTTCGGGCAGATCGGGTACCCGATCGCCTTCTTCCATAACGGCGCGCTCACCACCACGACCGCGGGAAACGTCTTCACGACCATACTTCTCGCGCTGCTCGCGGGTGGAACCTTGATATCCGTTTGTTCCGTCGTCCTATCGACCGCAACGAGGCGCGTCTTCGCGGGCCCCCTTGCCTCCGCGTTGCTTGTCGCGGCCCCGGCATTCCCGTTATTGTCCGATTCGGCACTGGGGCATAATGCCGCGCTCGAGCTCCTGCCGCTGGCCGTGTTCTCGCCTATCGAGGCAACGGGTTACGTAGGATGCTTCCCGACAGAATTCATTGGCTCCGGTTCGGGCGGCGCATCGATGCTTGCCGTGGCCCTGGTATACGTCGCGGTCCTTTTCGCGGTCGGCGCCGTTGTGACGCGTTCGCCCAAACAGGCTGGACCCGCTAAAAAGCACCATGGGCTTGAGCTCCTGGACGTGAGCGTGGGATACGGAAGCACGACGATACTTTCAATCGGGTCGCTTTTCCTGAGCCCGGGAACGGCGGCGGGCCTCGTTGCTCCCAACGGCTCGGGGAAAACCACTCTTCTGGAAGCGCTGTCGGGCCAATTTCCCACCCGTATCCGATCGGGAAGCCTGACGGCAGACGGAATCTGCCAACGTCAATCAGCCGAATTTGCGGAACTTGTCTATCTGAGCTCTTCGGGCAGCGCGGATCTTTACCCCACGCTATCGGCCATCGAGCACCTTGCTTTCGTTAGGGAGGCGTGGAAATCGGCCGCCGACATCGACTCGCTCTGCGACTCCCTCGGAATCTCCCCATATCTCGACAAGCCGACCCGTAAACTCTCGACAGGAATGAAGCAGCAGGTAAAGCTTGCCATGGCGATAGCGACCGATTGCCCGTACCTCATCCTCGATGAACCGCTGAACGGCCTCGATCCGGGAAAACGGAAAACCTCCTGCGACGCGATGCGCAGCGAAGTGGCGCGGGGACGAAGCGTGCTCATTTCAAGCCATCTGCTCGACGACCTGGCAGACCTCACCAACTCGTTCTACTTCATCGAGGCCGGCACGCTCGTGGAAAAGATCAAGTCGTCCTCGCAGACGCTCAAGCAGGAATACCTCGATACATACGAGCGAGGTGAATGACATGAAACTATTTGAACAGCTGAAGTCCAATGCGTCGCGCATGGCTGTCTACGCCATCCTCGTGGCAACGGCTTTATGCGGAATCGCGGCACCCGTCTATGCGCTCAACGGGGAGAAAGGCGATGTCGAACCCGCGTACATGGCTTCGACGGTTAAGGACCGGTACAAAGCCTTCTCTGGAGACACGTTTTACGTAGCAGAGTACGACACGACCTACCGTCAGCTTCGCTACAACAAGGGCTACGACTATCTAGGCGCAGAGGCAATCAGCTATACGTCGGGTTGGTACCGCTCCAACTATGGACACATAACCCAGTTCAAGTGTAACTACCGTGTGTGCAACTAAAGCAACCGGCCGGGACGAGGGGTGACGCAAAAGCGTCGCCCCTCGTTTTTAACCATGTCAACTGAACCTAGTTCAGTTTGGTTGATTTCCGATCTCAGCCGAACACATTGAGCGGAAAGGCCGTTCCCGCAGTCAGTCGAACGTCCCCGGGGCCCTTCTCAGGCCCCGGGGACGGCATTTTCCCAGTTGAAGGAACGGTGGAGATGTGTTTCGATGGGTCAGATTCGTGTCGTTCCGAAAAGACCGTGAACCTTTTGTGGGACACGCGGCGCCGTGGTACCATAGCCGAGTTTGTTGTCTTGGTCGGAAACCAAGACGCCTTATGCGCTGATCGGTAACCAGCGCCTGACCAATAAGGAGTCCTACCATGAAGCAGGGTATCCATCCCCAGTATGTCGAGTGCACG
>CAVCBD010000029.1:0-21988 GCA_963599935.1 Acutalibacteraceae bacterium
GCATGCTCGAGCAGTGCCAGAAGAAGGAGATCTTCTACGAGCTGTGCGAGAAGCATGGCGTGCCGTATCCGCATACCTTTACCTTTACGGCGCAGATGCTCAACGCGCAAGGCGAGGCGCCGGCCGAGGTGCTCGACCAGATTGACTTCCCCTTCCCGATGATCCTGAAGCCGTCCGACGGCATCATGTGGTGGCAGCATGAGTTCGAGGGCCAGAAGAAGGCCTATGAGATTGCCGATCGTGCCGAGCTTGAGCAGGTTATCCGTGACTCCTATGCCAGCGGCTATACCGACGACCTGATCTTGCAGGACCGCGTGCCCGGCAACGACGAGTACATGCGCGTGCTCACCAGCTATTCCGATCGCAACGGTAAGGTACGCATGATGTGCCTGGGCCACGTACTGCTCGAGGAGCATCAGCCCCATGGCGTTGGCAACCATGCTTGTATTATCACCGAACCCAACGACGAGCTCATGGGCGGCGTGCGCAAGCTGCTTGAGGACCTGAACTTTGTTGGTTATTCCAACTTCGACGTCAAGTACGATGAGCGCGATGGCTCGTTTAAGTTCTTCGACTTCAATACCCGCCAGGGCCGCAGCAACTACTATGTCACCAACAGCGGTTTTAATGTTGCCAAGTATGTGGTGGATGAGTATGTGTTCAACCGCCCGTTTGAGCCGGAGTTTGTGACGGCGCAGGACGAGGCGCTGTGGATGGTCGTTCCCATGGGTGTCGTCGACAAGTACGTCAAGGATCCCGAGTTGCGCGCGAAGGTGCATCGCCTGGCCAAGGAGGGCAAGGGTGCCGATCCCTCGTTTATGAAGGGTGACTTTGTCTTTAACCGCTGGCTGCGCATGTGGCATACCAAGCTGCGCCACTTTAAACTGTTCAAGACGTATTACAAGTAGATAAGTGCGGCGCCCGTCCGGTTTGCATCGGGCGGGCGCGGGTATGATACGCGCAATTGCGCAAGCGTCACCAAGGAGGCGGCGATGGAAAAGCTGGGAGTTATCGGCGGCATGGGCGCCGAGGCCACGTCGTATTACTACGACCAGGTGGTGCGCCATACGGCTGCTGCCTGCGACCAGGAGCATATCGACATGGTGGTGCTTTCCAAGTCGACCATGCCCGACCGCACGCTGGCCATCAAGACCGGTGAGCATGCCGAGCTGCTGGCGACCATGAAGGAATGCGCCCAGGCGCTCGAGTCGCTGGGCTGTGCGCACATCGCCATTCCCTGCAACACGTCGCATTACTTCTACGACCAGATTCAGTCGTTTACGAAGGTGCCGATTATCCACATGCCGCGCGAGTCGGTGCGCTATGCCCTAGCGGGCGCAGTGATGGGGGAGTGCGAGTTCGATCCCAACCTGAGTATGCCGGCCGAGCCGGTGCGCAAGATCGGCATCATGGGTACCGATGGCACCGTGGGTGCGGGCGTCTACGGGCGCGAGTGTGAGGCGGCGGGCGTTGAGGTCGTCTATCCCAGCGAGAAGCGTCAGGCCGACGTGATGTCGCTAATCTACGACGACGTGAAGGCCGGACGTGAGCCCGATATGGATAAGTTCGACCGCGTGATGTGGGAGTTTGCCCGCAGCGGCTGCGACCGCGTCATTCTGGCCTGCACGGAGCTCTCGGTGCTGCAGAAGTACCGCGAGATGCCCGAGATTACCCTCGACGCCATGGACGTCCTGGTGCGCGAGTCCATCATCCGTAGCGGCGCCCCCTACCGCCAATAGCTCTCAACCTACCAAAAAGGGACAGGTTTATTTTGGTAGGTTTTATCTGGGGAAACAGTAAAGGCCTCGGCTCGTTTGGCGCGAGCCGAGGCCTTTTGCATGTACCGGTTGCCGCTGGCGATTGCTAGAACAGGAATCCCAGGATAATGAGGACGGCGCTGATGGCGAGCACGGCGATATCCAGACCCTTGATGGGATAGCGTTTGTACGAGCTGGCGCGCGTGCGCAGGTAGAAGCCGCGCTGCTCGGCGGCAAGCGCGGTGGCGTCGGTCTTGCCCACGCTCGAGATAAGCAGCGGCACGCACAGCGGCAGCATGAGTTTGAGCTTCTTGATGGGGTTCTTGGTGTCATACTCGACGCCGCGTGCGGTCTGCGCCTCCATGATGGCGTTCATCTCCTGGCCAAACACCGGCACAAAGCGCAGTGCCGTGGTGAAGGTGAACGCATAGCGATACGGCACGTGCAGCACCTCGACGCAGGCGTTGGCAAGGTCGTTGAGCTTGGTCACCATGAGCATGAGGATGAGTGGCAATGCCACACCCAGCAGGCGCAGGCAGGCCTTTGATCCGGTGATGAGCCCCGTGTCGGTGATAAAGCCCCATATCACGCTGCCATCGCGCATAAAGGCCAGCTGGAGCAACAACATGATAAGTGCGAGCGGAATCAGCAGCTTGAGCAGCGAGAACAGGCGATCGACGACGCCGGCGTAGGCGCCCAGCGCAAGGGTGAGTGCCAAAAAGCCCAACAGCGCAACATAGGTGTCGGACAAAAAGATGCCGATGATGATGGCGGCGGCAAGGCCCAGTTTGACGACCGGGTTCAAGCGATGCAACAGCGTGTCGCCCGGCATATAGTCGATGACGTTAACCACGGCGGACCATCTCCTTGGTAATGCGAACGATATCGGTGACCTCGCTCACCTGCGCAAAAGCGGGGGAGACGGAGGATGCCAAGCGGCGCGAGAGCTCGATGACCTGGGGCGGCTCCACGTAGGCACGCTGCATGAGCTCGATATTCGAGAACAGCTCGTGTGTGCGTCCGCGGTCGAGGATACGGCCGTCGGCCATCACAACGATGCGCTCGGCAAAGTCGGAAACGACTTCCATATCGTGGCAGACCATGATCACGGCGCAGCCGCGCTCGGCCATGGTGCGCACCGTTTCCATGACGGTCATGCACTCGCGGTAGTCAAGGCCGCTCGTGGGCTCGTCGAGCACGACGATCTTGGGCTCAACCACTACGACGGAGGCGAGCGCCACCATTTGTCGCTGGCCGCGCGAAAGCGAGAAGGGCGCCTCGTCGGCGGGCAGGCCAAAGCGGTCGATGACGAGCTGAGCACGACGCAGGGCCTCGGCGCGGTCGATGCCGGCAAGCTCCAAGCCAAAAGCGACCTCGTCGAGCACGGTATCCTTGCAGATCTGGCGATCGGGGTTTTGAAAGAGCGTTGCGACCTCGCGGGCGATGCGGCTCGTGGGAACCGCGGCGGTGTCCAGACCCGTAACGCGCACGCTGCCCGAGGCGGGCTTAAGCAGGCCCGTGAGCAGCTTGGTGAGCGTGGTCTTGCCGGCGCCGTTTTGGCCGACAATGCCCACGAGCTCGCCGGGGTAGAGGGTCAGGTTGAGGTCGTGGACGGCGGCACCGCCGTTGGGATAGGCAAACTCAACGTGATCGAAGGTGAGCACGGGCTCGGCGTCCTTAGCATGAGGGCGCAACGACGGGGCATGCGGGGAGCCCGCGGGAGCCTGGACTTCGCTGGCCGCGTATGCGGGGTCGACGATGCCCGTAATCAGGCGCTCGGCCTCGTCGACATCCAAGCAAGGGGTGCCGCTTGCCAGACCATCGGCCTCGAGGCTATTGAAGATGCGTGTGACGCGGGGGCAGTCGACGCCGATGGCGCGAAGCTCATCGGTGTGCGCGAAGACCTCGTGCGGCTCGCCCTGCAGTGCGATTTTGCCATGGTTGAGCACCAGCACGCGGTTGCAATACTCCGAGAGCAGCGCGACTTTTTGCTCAACGACGACGATGGTGATGCCGAGCGTGCGGTTTGCCTCGCGCAGGGTCTCGAAGACCAGCGTGGAGCTGGCGGGGTCGAGCGCCGCGGTGGGCTCGTCGAGCACCAGCACGCGGGGGCGCATAGCGAGGATGGCGGCGATGGCCACCTTTTGTTTTTGACCACCCGAAAGCGTGGCGATCTCGCGGTCGCGCAGGTCGCTGATACCGACCGTCTCGAGCGTCTCGCTTACACGCTGCTCGATCTGGTCGTGGGGGACGCCAAAGTTCTCCAGGCCAAAAAGCATCTCGTCCTCGACGACCGAGGCGACCATCTGCGTATCGATGTCCTGCAACACGCTGCCGACGATCTGCGACACATCGGTGAGCGAGACCTCACAGGTGTCGTGGCCGTCAACCATGACGGAGCCAAAGAAGGTGCCGGTAAAGTGGTGGGGTACGGCTCCCGACAGGCAGGCGGCAAGCGTGGATTTGCCGGCGCCCGAAGGCCCGATGATGCCGATAAAGTCTCCCTTGTTCACATCGAGCGAGATGTGCTTAAGCGTCTGCTCGGTTTGCGCACCATAGGAGAACGAGACATCGTCGACGTTGATGATCGTTTCCATGGATACCTTTCATAGTCATCGGGGACGTTCTTACATGACTAGTCGTTTAAGAACGTTCCCAAAAGCTCGTTGTTTGGGACAGTCTTTGGTGGTGAAGCACGGAGACGGCTTTACGAGGTGCCCCAGGTTGGCGCGAAAGAGGAACGAAGCGTACTTGGGTACGCGAGCGACGAATGAACGCCAAGATGGGGTGGCTCGTAAAGCCGAGCAGGTTAGTTGAGCTTAAGGGCCTTCTGGATGGGCATGTAGAGAGCGCCGACCAGGATGGCGTTAAAGACGGCGGTCATGGCGACGACGGGCAGCATGGCTGCGGCGAGCTCGCCCACCACGCCGAGCATGGCCATCTTGATGACCATGAAGATGACCCCCGAGACAAAGGTGGTCACGAACGTTGCGACGATGGCGACGGCGGGCTTAACCTGGCCGTCCTTGGCAGCAGCGTTGACAATGACGGCCATGAGCATGGCGGCGATGCCCTCGGCGGCAAAATCGACAAAGGGCGAGGTGGTGGTGATCTGGATCACGGCGGCCGAGATCAGGCCGATAACGAGCGCCTGACCGATGTTGGGGCGCACGACCAGGATGGTGAGGCAGAAGGCCGAGATAATGAACTCGGGGCTGATCATGCCGCCCGAGATGCCGGAGATGGCCTTGCCGACGGTGAAGTTGAGGATGAAGCCGGCGGCAAGCAGGATGGCGAGCAAGACGAGGGCGCGGACGTCGAGTTTGCCGCGGTCGGCGGTCTGGACGGTGCGGGGCTGGGCGGTGGTGGTGTTCTGAGACATGGTGAAAATCCTTTCGGAGGGGAAGTGCAAGAGAAGAAAGCGGAGGCGCGCGATGCGAATGTGATCGGGCTCGAGATAGAAAAAGGCCCCCGGTCGAAACCGGAGGCCTTCCAATCACCTAGAGCGCAAAAACAGGTGTGAGGGACTCACCGTCGACCGATCGTATTCGCATCACGCCACCACCAGTTGTTGAGAGACTTCATCGTGTTCTTCATGTCGGTGGCTCCTTTCGTGACGCCGTGGCGCGGTCGCACCTAGTTGCTGTTGCGCTGCACTATAGCACAGCGAAGTGTGTACTGGGAAATCTTTTTTGAAAAGATTTCAGGCGGGTTTCCCGGGTTTTCCGCCGGTCAAAAAGGCGGGCGGAGCGGGCGGGGCAGCCTTAGCCATCTCGCCCGCTCCCTGGGGCATGAGGGCCTTAGGCCTTCTTGCGACGATAGATCACATAGGCGCAGACACCGATGATGACGACGGCGCCAACGGCCATGGCGGCCATGTTGTTGCCCTCGGACTTCTCCTCGGTGGCCTCTTCCTTCTCGACCTCGGGCTCGGCTACGTCCTCATCGGAGAGGGCCTCGTCGGCGTAGGTGATGGACTTGACCAGGCAGTCGTTGTCGGCATCGTAGTCGCTCGGGACGAACTCCTCGGAGAAATCCTCCTCCTTGAGGTAGTCGCGCATCTCCTCGAGCATGGCCTTGCACTTGAGGTAGGTGTTTTTGGTGGCAGCCTTGCCGGCCTTGTTGGCTAGGGCGGTGCGGGCTTCGGTGTCCTCGGCGGCCTGCATGGCCTCGTCGACGGTCAGGTTCTGCTCGATGAGTTCCTTCTGCAGCGCATCGAGGTAGGCGCGGACGCCGGAAGCGCAGTGGTCGCGGTTCTCATAGGCGAGCGTGTTGATGTCCATGAGGACGTAGTTGATGGAGTTCTTGGGCTCCTCGTTGTTCACGACGTCTTCCTCTTCGCAGTGATCGAAGGAGACATCCTGATCGCTAAAGTAGGGGCTGACCTCGGTGAGCAGTGCGGAGTAGAGGGGGATGGCGACGGAGAACTCGGCGTTGGAGAGCATCTCCCACTGGATGGTCGCGATCTCGGGATCCATGCCCTGACGGATCTGGAAGGTGTGGATCTCGGTGTTGCGGTTGGAGCCGATGGCGTAGGCGCCGTCGGTGTTGGCGTTGAGGCCGGCGACATTCTCGCCGCGAGCGGCGAAGGAACGGATCATCTCAAAGGTGTTCCAGTCGGACTTGCCGGGCTGGAAGAACAGCGGCTGCATCTCGTGGACCAGAGCGCCGGTCGTGGCGCGAGCGTCTTCTCGCTCGTCCTTGACGATCTCGTAGTCGGTGCCTTCAGCCAGCGGGGCCATGAAGTAATCGCGACCCTGGATATAGCGCGACCACTGGTGCATACCGGCCTCGCCAATCTCCTCGCCGTAGGTCTTGGCGACGTCGAACTTGCCGTCGGTGTACTCGGCAAAGCCCTTCTCCTTGGGCATGGACTCGATGCCCTCGGAATGGAGGCAGTTCTCGGTGTCATCGAGGTCGACGTTATAGGTGAGGTTGCCGATGTTGGGGTTGAGCGAGGCGATGTCATCGGCGAGCTTCATGGCAATCCACTGATGGCCGGAAAGCGCGGCGAACAGCCAGGTCTCGGTGCTGTCGGCGATGATGATCTGGTCGTTGGAGCAGACGCCCTGCTCGTCGATCAGACTGCCGATGAGCTCGACGCCCTCGCGGGCCGTGGCGCTTTCGCCCAGGATGACGCTGGCATAGCTGTACTCGCCAATGCCAGTCTCCTCGGTGATGGGATCGGCCTCTTCGGCCTTCTCGTTATAGGAGGTGCTCAGCGTGGCAGAGCAGGAAACGCCCTTCTCGTTGATGCCAGCCTCGGAATATGCGTCGTAGCGATCTTCCCACTGCGAGGGGTTGTCGCGAACGAAGGTGTAGCGGTAGGTTGCGCCCTTGGACTTGTACTCAAAACCGGACTCGACCGATGTGTACTCGTTTCCGTCCTTGTGTGCGGGCTCAATGCCAAAGTGCTTGACATAGCGTGGACCGAAGTCCTCGGAACGGCCGTAGTACGTGTTGCCGTCTGCCGTGAGCTTGCTGCCCATGTAGATCTGGGTGCAGGCGAGTGCCGAGGTCGGCATGGCCATGATGGCCGCTGCTCCAAACGCAAGGCCGCAGCCGAGCTTCTTGAGCGTGTTGACGGGATGAGTAAACCTCATAATCCCTCCCAACTGTTGAGACCCCGCAAAGCCATGTGGAATCTCAGCTAATAAATACATCTATTAGCCTATAGGAAGTCTAAAGAGTATTCATCTATTTCGATGAAATACTCGATGAGCGTCCTAAAATATGCGATGAGCGGATAAGAATACTCATTATGTAGCTTTACTTAAATAAAGACACCCTGCAATTACTGTATCTGAATAAAGCGCCTTGCACGGGGCGCAAAGAAAAATCCCCCGCTGTTTGGCAAATGCATAAACAACGGGGGAGACGATAATTGGATGAATATCATACCAATGTGGAATTACTTCTTCCGGCGGTGGATCACGTTAATCGCATAGCCGATGAGCATGGCCAGAACGATGACGATAAAGCCGAGCAGGGGATTGTCGTTCATTGGGTCCTCCTATTTTCCGAGTGGGGAGAATTCGTCGACGATGAGGTCGAGGCATTGCGGAAGCGCGCGGGCTCCAAAGACGCCCGAGTTGCTGGAGATGATTTCGCCATCGAACTGCATGCCCAGCGACGGGGTGCAGGTGATCTTGGCTTCTTTGGTCTGGATGATCTTGAACTGCGGACGGCCGAGCACCTTGCCGGCGGGGTCGAGTGCGGCGGTGATCACGGTCGGGAGCAGCTGCACGGTTTTTACGGGCTCGATGACCGCGATGTCGACCATGCCGTCGTTCATGCGGCAATTGGGGAACAGGTTGATGTCGTTTTGGATGACCGAGGTGTTGCCGGCCATGCAGCAGATGCCATCGAGCTCCTCGACAATGCCGTCATGCTCAATCGTAAAGTGCGCCACCGTGGGGTTGGGTGTGGCGAGCGCCGACAGGAAATAGGCGATCTCGCCGATATCGTTTTTGGTGGGGGCGGCCTTCATCATGATCTCGGCGTCGTAGCCCGAGCCGGCGATGATAATAAAGCCGTGGCGCTTTTCGTTGCCGTTCTCGTCGAGCCAAAAGAGCTCACCCATATCCGCCTTGACGGTGCGGCCGACGCGGCAGGCCTTGGCGAGTGCCGCGGCCTCAGGGGCATTGCCGATGTTGTTGAAGAACAGGCAGGCCGTGCCGGAGGGGAAGACGAGCGTGGGGACGCCGCATCCGCGCATTTGGTCGAGCACGTTGGAGACGGTGCCGTCGCCGCCCGAAATCACCACGCGATCAAACTCGCGCACGTCTGCCACGGCGTCCTCGGGTTCCATGCCATCGCCGATAAAACGCATCACGACCTCGTCGCCACCCTGTGCAAGGGCGTGCGTGAATGCGAAGATTTCATCTGAGCTGGGGCCCGATGCCGGGTTGTGGATGATAAGGCAGCGCATACTTACGTTCCCGTTCTGTGACTAACCGAGTATAGTTGTAGGGCAATGCCGATATCCTACCCGTGTTTTTCGGGCCTAACCTTATTCGATGGGTTGATATGTACATTTCCACACATCAGGCTCTACTCGACTTTTGCCAGCGCGCCCGCGAGTTCGAGGCGATTGCCGTCGATACCGAGTTTTTGCGCGAGCGCACGTTCCATCCGCGCCTGTGTTTGGTTCAGATTGCCACCCCTGCCGAGAGCGTTGCGGTCGACCCTCTGGTGATCGACGACCTGTCGCCGCTGGCCGAGCTTATGGCCGACGAGAGCGTGATCAAAGTCTTCCACGCCTGCTCGCAGGATATGGAGGTTATGCTCCATACCGTGGGCGTGCTGCCGCGTCCGATTTTTGACACGCAGGTGGCCGCCGCCTTTTTGGGCGAACGCCAGCAGATTTCCTACGGCGCGCTCGTGCAGACGTTTTGCGGCGTCTCGCTGCCCAAGACCGAGTCGCTGACCGACTGGTCGCGTCGCCCGCTGACCGACAAACAGATCGAGTACGCGATCGATGACGTCAAGTACCTGATCGTCGCCTATACCGAGATGATGAGCCGCCTGCGCGAGCTGGGCCGCGTGGACTGGGTGCTCGACGAGCTGCGCCCGCTGGCTGACGAGTCGCACTATCGCGCCGATCGCCACGAGGCGTTCCGTAAGGTCAAACGCATCAATTCGTGCAGCCGTCACCAGTTGGGCATCGCGCGCGAGCTCGCCGCCTGGCGCGAGGACCGCGCCGAGCGCCGCAACATCCCGCGCAAGTGGGTCATGTCCGACGATACGCTGCTGGCGCTCGTTAAGCGCAATCCCGTGCGCGTTGAGGAGTTCCGTAGCATTCGCGGTACCGACCAGTTGGGGGAGCGCGACGTGGACGGCGCGCTCATGGCCATCAAGCGCGGTGCGAGCTGCCCGCACGATCGCCTGCCGCTCATGGTGCGCGGGCATCGCCAGATCTCTCCGGAGCTGGAGAGCGTGACGGATCTCATGTACGCGCTCATCCGCCTGGTTGCCGAGCGCTCGGGGGTGGCGACCTCGGTCATTGCCTCGCGCGATGACCTGGCCGATTACATCGAGCATCCTGAGCAAAGCCCCCTGCGCGAAGGCTGGCGTTTTGAGCTCGTGGGTTCGCGTCTGGACGATTTACTCTCGGGCAATATGGGACTCACCGTGAAGGACGGCAAAATCGAGCTTTTGTAGTTATATAGCTACGCGGTTTTCCAAACGATGCAAACGTTCTAGGGTGGCAATGCCAAAACATCGATGCTGATATGCTTGCCAGCTGAGTGGGTAAAATGCCTCCAACGTGTAACTCGATTCGGAGGAATTCGCATGCCCTATTACTATGGATACGGCTTTGGTATCGACCCGCTGTACCTGCTGGTTGTTCTTGTCTGCACGGTGCTTGGCCTTGCCGCGCAGAGCTATATCAACTCGACGTACAAGACGTGGTCCAAGGTGCGCTCGGACGGCGATACGGGCGCTGCGGTTGCTCGCCGCATGCTCGACGTCAACGGTTGCAACGCCGTGGGTATCAAGGGCGTTGCCGGCGAGCTCACCGACCATTACAACCCGCAGGACAACAACCTGTATCTGTCGGACGCCAACCGTTCGGGTGGGTCGGTCGCAAGCGTTGCCGTTGCCTGCCACGAGGCGGGCCATGCCGCTCAGCGCCAAAGTGGCTATGCCATGATGAAGGTGCGCACCGCCCTCGTGCCGGTCGTCAACTTTACTCAGAATACCTGGACGATCGTGCTGCTCATGGGCCTGTTCATGAACATCGCGGGGCTCACGACCCTCGCGCTGATCTTCTTCTCGTTTAGCGTGCTGTTCCAGCTGGTTACGCTTCCGGTCGAGATAGATGCCAGCCGCCGCGCTGTGGCCTACATTGAGCAGTCGGGCATGAGCTCCAAGCAGGTCAACGGTGCCAAGAAGGTGCTGACGGCAGCCGCGCTTACCTATGTGGCAGCCGCGCTCACCTCGATCATTCAGCTGCTCTACCTTATGGCTCGTTACAACAGAAACTCCAACCGATAACAAATTGGCTCGATGGGCGCCGCGGGGATCTGTGTCCCCGCGGCGCTGTACTATGTGTTGGACTTGAATTTGCACAGGGCCGGAGTCCTGTCGCATGATGACGAAAGGAGGCTGCGTGGCAGGCTGGAATCTAACCGGCAATGCCGTTTCCGCCGAGTTCGACGGGGCGGACGAACAGGAGCGCAAAGAGCTCAGCGTGAGCCAGGCGGTGGAGATCGCCGCCGGCGCGCTCGATGCCATTCCGCAGCTGAGCGTTCTGGGCGAGGTCACGGGTTTCCGTGGCCCCAATGCCCGAAGCGGGCACTGCTACTTCCAGATCAAGGACGACTCGGCCGCCGTCGACTGCATCATCTGGAAGGGCGCCTATCTTAAGCGCACATTCGATCTGCGCGACGGTATGCAGGTGAGCTTTAAAGGCAGCTTCAACCTTTATAAGCCCACGGGCCGCATGAGCTTCGTCGCCCGCTCGTTTTCGCTGGCGGGGGAGGGCCTGCTGCGTCAACAGGTGGCACAGCTGGCCGAGAAGCTTCGTCGCGAGGGCCTGATGGACGAGTCTCGCAAGCGCCGTATTCCGGTGTTCTGCTCGCGCGTGGCGGTCGTCACCTCACTTTCGGGCGCTGTGATCGACGACGTCAAGCGTACGCTGCGCCGTCGCAACCCGCTCGTCGAGCTCGTCTGCGTGGGCGCCAAAGTCCAAGGCGAGGGCGCGCCTGCTGAGCTTATTGAGGGCCTGCGTCGCGCCGCTGCCATCACTCCGGCGCCGGATTGTATTTTGCTGGTGCGCGGCGGTGGTTCCTTTGAGGACCTCATGACCTTCAACGACGAGGACCTTGCCCGTGCGGTAGCGGCTTGCCCTGTGCCTGTGGTGACGGGCATTGGCCATGAGCCCGATACCTCGATCTGCGACATGGTGAGCGACCGTCGCGCTTCCACGCCAACGGCGGCGGCAGAATCCGTGGCACCGGCTATGACAGAGCTGGCCGACGTGCTCGAGACGCGCCATCAGCGCCTAGGTGCTGCGATGGCTTCGATGATCGGGTCGGATCAGGTCGATCTGGAGATGCTCGATCAGCGCGGTCGGCGTGCCTGGGATACCTATACGGCACGCTTGGGCGATGCGCTCGATGCGGCCGCATGCCGCCCGTGCCTCAACGACCCGACGTTTATGGTCGAGCGTCGTGAGTCAGAGCTTGCTTTGACGGCCGACCGTCTGTCCGGTGCCATTACGCGCTCGGTCGGGGCTTTCCGCTCCAGCTTTGAGCGTCTGCCCGAGCGTCTGGTCGCAAGCACCTCGGGGCTCGACGGCAAGCGTCATGCGCTCACGCTCGCGAGCTCTCGTCTGGGGCATCAGGGACGTACGATGCTTGGCAAGCCCGCGTCTGACTTGGGCCGCGCCGCTGCTTCGCTTGATGCATTATCGCCGCTCAAGGTGCTCGGCCGTGGCTATTCCATCGCGTACAGCGACGACGGCGTGGCTACGAGCGCCAAGGCGTTTAAGCCCGGTGACGCCATCCGTGTCCGCATGGCAGACGGCAACGTGGCAGCAACGGTCGATACGGTCGAGTAGACCGCGTTTCGCAGTGATAGACCCTTAGGAAAGGAAACAGATATGGCAGAGAAGACCCCGGTAGAGCAGCTTACGTACAAGCAGGCCTCGCAGGAGCTGGAGCTCATCATCCGCAGCCTGGAGTCGGGCGATATGGAGCTCGAGGAGTCGCTCGAGAGCTACACCCGCGGCGTCGAGCTCCTCAAAAGCCTGCGCACCCGCCTGTCCGATGCCGAGCAGAAGGTCTCGGTGCTCCTTAAGGACGTCGACGGCAACGACGTGCTCGCCGACGGCGAGGCCGCCAACACCGATGATAACCTTTCGTTCTAAGCATCTCGACCAAATATAATTACCTTGGTCTGTAAGAAAGGAACCAGCTATGTGCGATTGCATCTTCTGTAAAATTGCCAACCACGAGATCCCCTCGACCGTTGTCTATGAGGACGACCAGGTCATCGCCTTCGACGACCTCAACCCGCAGGCGCCGGTCCACACGCTCGTGATCCCTAAGAAGCACTACAGCGACATCGCCGACAGCGTGCCTGCCGAGACCATGGGCGCCATGGCCCACGCCATCCAGGAGGTCGCCAAGGCCAAGGGTCTGGAGGACGGTTTCCGCGTCATCTCCAACAAGGGCGTTAACGCCGGCCAGACCGTCATGCACTTCCACATGCACGTCCTCGGCGGCAAGAACTTGGGCGAGAACCTTATCTGAGATCGTATGGCCCGTCGTCTTGATTGCCTTTGGAGAAACCTGTGCAGTTGTCTCAACTCGAATATCTTCAAGCGGTAGCGAATTATGGCGGCGTGCGCAAGGCGGCTCGCGCCGTTCATGTGAGTCCGCAGGCTGTTTCGTCGGCGATCAAGAAGCTGGAATCTGAGTATCAGGTCGTTTTGCTCGACCGGTCGACGGGCGAGGCCGTTTTGTCTCCTGCAGGGCGAGAGTTTGCGGGACGCGCGCGCGTAATCCTCGCGCAAGTCGATGATCTCAAAAATTACGCTCGGTCGATGGGGCAGGGTGTTTCGCCCGACGGTCATTTTCGTCTTTACGCCCCCTGCCTTCATGGGCGGGGGCGTCTTTTTGACGAAAACTGGTACGACTCGTTTGAGAGTTCGCACCCCCAGATTCACCTCGACGTGTGGCATCAGCCAACGGCTACGTGTTTTGAGTCTCTTTTGCTCGGGATATCGGATGCGGCTATTTCATTCGAGAAGCCACGGGGCAGCGCCCTTTGTTCGAAATACCTGGGTGAAAAGGAGCTCAAGGTTCTTTCGTGTCCGGTTGGCCATCGTGTCAGGGGCACCATAACCATTCGTGAACTATTGAGCGGTAGGCTTGCTGTCCCCATCAACTTGTCGCCCTGCCTCAATGCAATCAACCAGTGCCCTGAGGCCCAACTCGTTAATTTCCGCTTTCGTGATGTCGAATATGGAAGCGAGAGACAGATTGAGTTTCTTCAAGGCGGGGGATTGATATTGAGCTTTTCTGGCTCCTCTCTTGCATCAGATGGATCCAACGTGAGCGAATGCTCCATTGAGGGCTCGCGCGACGTAACCTTGCCTATCTATTTTTGCTACCGGCAAAACGCCTGGACGGATCGGCATCAGACGGTATTTCTTCACCTGTTGCGCCATCTCGCTTCTTGAGGTTGCTTGGCTTCGTGCCGTCAAATGAATATTGACGATTTGTAACGTATGGCTGACGGTTTTGCCTTCATGCTTTTTGAGACCTCGGCTTGGATTATCGGCCTTTGGAGGAGGAGTATGAAAAACCGTACGGTTTGGCTGTATATGGCGTTTGTTTTCCTATCGAACTTCAGCACCATCTTGTATTTTCTAACTGTCTACCTTGAGCTCGTCGGGCTTTCGATGGTAGCGATTTCTAGCATGATGATTGCATATCAAGTGAGCAAGTTCATCCTTGAAGTTCCCACTGGCTATATTGCTGATAGGTTTGGACGAAAGACTAGCGGTCTCGTTGGCGTTGTGGGAATGCTTGGATACTACGCCGCCCTGCTTCTCGTCCGTTCTCCTCTGCTTTTAATCGGCGCGTTTGCTCTCAAAGGTTTTGCCGTTGCATGCGTGAGCGGATCCATAGAAGCGATTTACATTGACAGCGTCTCTCAGGACCAGCTCGTAAGACTTAATGTCGTTGAGCGATTTGTTTTCTATGCCTCTTATGCCATCTCCGCTTGTGTGGGCGGCTTCATTTCGTCTGTCGGTGCATACCTCATTGGTCTTTCGGCAGATATCATCGCAATGGTGTTGACGTTGGTTGTTGTTGTCTGCATTCCTGAGATGCGAAGAGAGGGCACTGCGACGACACCTGAACGTGGAATGAGCCCGAAGATGATCGGTGCCGCTATTACGGGTAATGGCATTTTTCGGTCAGCGTTCATCATGGACTGTTCTCAGGCATTTGCCTTCGTCGCTCTGGAAGACTTTTTCTCACTGTTGCTTGCGGACCGCGGAATGAATGCCGTCGCTTCGGGCGTGACCATTGCGGTCCAGCTCCTTGCCTCCGCCTCCATAGGGTTTATTGTGCCCAGCGCGATTACTCGTGTCGACAAGGGCCGTTTTGCGCGTATTTGCGGCATCATTCGCTTAGCATTGACAGCTTTGTTTTTGATTCCCCTTACTCCGGCTAATTTGCTGCCCGTGTTCTATGTGCTTCAGACGGTTGCGTACTCGTTGTTTGCCCCAATCAAATACTCAGTTTTCCAAAATGCTGCCGATTCATCGATGCGCTGTTCGCTGATTTCGGTTCAAAGCCAGATGGTGGCGGTTGGCGCCGCTCTTTTCTATCTGCTCAACGCTGTGTTGAGTAGCGTTGCGGGCATTCGGGTCGTATTGCTTGTTGCGCTCGGGATTTCTTCCCTGGTGTATATTCCCGCGCTATTTCGTCTTACTAGTCAAAGGCCATGAGTATTCAGGCATCGATAACTTATATATCAACGCAATAAACCCGAGCGCGAGGGCGTTTGGGTTTATTATTGAAGCGTATGTAATCTGGCGGCGCCACACCGCCTGTTAGTAGGGAGACATATGAACGTTCTGGTCGTCAACGCAGGATCTTCGACCCTTAAGTATCAGGTCATCGATACCAAGTCCCACAAGGTGTCTGCAAAGGGCTCCTGCGAGCGCGTCTGCTTTACCGGCGGTACCTTCACCCACGCTGCCAACGGTTCCAAGAAGGTGACCGAGAACATCGAGTTCCCCGACCACAAGGTCGCCATCGAGGTCGTCTTGAAGGACCTCGAGGCCAACGGCGTCAAGATCGAGGGCATCGGCCACCGTATCGTTCAGGGCGGTTGGTACTTCGGCGATTCCTCCCTCGTCGACGAGGACGTCCTCGCCAAGATCCGCGAGGTCGCTCCGCTCGCCCCGCTGCACAACAACCCCGAGGCCAACGTTATCGAGTACTGCCTGGAGCAGTATCCCGACCTGCCCAACGTCACGGTCTACGACACTGCTTTCCACTTCAACATGCCCGAGGTCGCCAAGACCTACGCCCTGCCCAAGGACGTCTGCGACAAGCTGCACATCCGTAAGTACGGCGCCCACGGCACCAGCTACCGCTACATCTCCAAGAAGGTTGCCGAGATGACCAACGGCGAGGCTCGCAAGGTCGTCGTGTGCCACATCGGTTCCGGCGCTTCCCTGTGCGCCATCGAGGACGGCAAGTGCATGGACACCACCATGGGCCTGACGCCGCTCGACGGTGTCATGATGGGCACCCGCTGCGGCTCTATCGACCCTGCCACCGTGTGCTATCTGCAGCGCGAAGGCGGCTACACCTTCGACGAGGTCGACGAGATGATGAACAAGAAGTCCGGCCTTTTGGCCGTGACCGGTGGCAAGACCAACGACTGCCGCAACGTCGAGGAACTCGCCGCTGCCGGCGACCCCGAGGCCCAGCTCGCCTTCGATATGTTCGTCTACAAGATTGCCGCCAAGGCCGCCGAGATGGCCACTTCCATGTGCGGCATGGACACCCTGATCTTTACCGCCGGCATCGGCGAGCACGCTCCGGCCGTTCGCGCTGGCGTGGCCGACCGTCTGGCCTTTATGGGCGTTAAGATGGACCATGCCCGTAACGCCCTGCGTGGCGACGGCGCTTGGTGCCTGTCTGCCAAGGATTCCAAGGTCAAGATCTTCGTCATCCCCACGGATGAGGAGTTCATGATCGCTTCCGACGTCGAGCGCATCGTCAGCGGTAAGTAATTGATGCAAGGGGAGGGGACTGGATGGCCTTGTGCCGTTCAGCCCCCTTTTACGCTCTTTGGGCGAAGAGTTTAATAGTTATTTATTGGATTCTGATAACTTCTTATTAAGGGTACGGCCGCCTTATAGGTTTGCCGACCGTACTGTAATCACGAAGGAGTCTCATGAACGTACTTGTTGTCAACGCCGGCAGCTCGAGCCTTAAATATCAGCTTTTGGATACCGATACCCGCGAGGTTTTCGCCAAGGGCAACTGCGAGCGTATCGGCTCGGAGATGGGCATCTTTGGCCACTCCGAGAACGGTGGTGCCAAGCAGACCGAGGAGATTCCCTTTCCTGATCATCGCTGCGCCATTGCGCGCGTGCTCGAGGAGCTCGAGAAGACCGACTTTACGATCGATGGCATCGGCCACCGTATCGTTCAGGGTGGCTGGCACTTCGATGATTCCGCGGTCGTCGACGATGAGGTCATGGCTAAGATCCTTGAGGTGGCCCCGCTCGCCCCGCTGCACAATTACGGCGAGGCTGCAGCGATCGAGTACTGCCGTGAGAAGTATCCGGAGCTGCCCAACGTGGCCGTCTTCGATACGTCGTTCCATATGACCATGCCCGAGGTCGCCTATACCTACGCCCTGCCCAAGGACGTGTGCGACAAGTATCACGTGCGCAAGTACGGCGCCCACGGCACGAGCCACCGTTACGAGTGGATGATGGCCAAGGAGATTTTGGGCACGCGCTGCCACCGTCTGCTTTCCTGCCACCTGGGCAACGGCGCCTCGCTCGCCGCTATTGAGGACGGCGTGTGCCGCGATACCACGATGGGCCTCACCCCGCTTGACGGCCTGATGATGGGCACGCGCTGCGGTTCCATCGACCCGGCCACCGTGTGCTACCTGCAGCGCGAGGGCGGCTACAGCTACCAGGAAGTCGACGACATGATGAACAAGCAGTCCGGTCTGCTTGCCATCTCGGGCATCTCCAACGACGCCCGCGACATCCGCACGCGCGCCTCCGAGGGCGACGAGCGCTGCCTGCTCGCCTTCGACATGTTTGCCTACAAGGCCATGCAGCAGGCTGGCTCCATGATCGCCTCCATGGCTGGCGTGGACACCATCACCTTTACCGCCGGCATCGGCGAGAACGACTGGTCGATCCGCAAGGCTTTCTGCGACTGCTTTGAGTGGCTGGGCGTGCGAATCGACAACAATAAGAACCGCGAGGCCGTGGGCAACGGCCCGCAGGTCATCAGCGCCGCCGGCTCCACCGTCACGGTCATGGTTATCCCCACCGACGAGGAATACATGATCGCCCACGACGTCGAGCGTCTGACCGCGAATAACTAGTGCGTTCGCTTGCGATTGAACGAAAGGCCTCCTGAGCAGCAGCTCAGGAGGCCTTTTTGCTAGCAGGCGGAAATTCCAGTCCCAAAGTGACCATCGCCAGCAACGCCTGCGCTCCCAGCAACGACACCCATTCATTCAGATCCTCAGCCCCAGCTCGTAGCCAAGCCGCCGCCCACTCCAGATTCCCTGAATGCCACGTGACGGTAGAAGGCGGCACAGGTTAACCCCTGAAAACACTCCGCAGACCAGAAACGCCCCCGTTCGTAGCTCCGAAGGAGCAGAACGGGGGCGTTTCATTGGTCGAGGACGTTTTCAGGGGTTAACCTGTGCTGCCTTCGGCGGGGATACGTCCGCTACTCAGCCATCTGAGCCTGGACGGCGGTGATGGCTACGACACCCACGATGTCGTCGGCAGAGCAGCCGCGCGACAGGTCGTTGACCGGCTTGGCGATGCCCTGCAGGATGGGGCCGTAGGCGTCGGCGCCGGCGAAGCGCTGGACCAGCTTGTAGCCGATGTTGCCGGCCTCGAGGTCGGGGAACACGAGCACGTTGGCCTTACCGGCGACAGAGGAGCCGGGAGCCTTGAGCTGGGCGACGGTGGGGACGATAGCGGCGTCGAGCTGCAGGTCGCCGTCGATGGCGAGCTCGGGAGCCTTCTCCTTGCAGAACTTCACGGCCTCCTGGACCTTCTTGGCGACCTCGCCGCCGGCGGAGCCCATGGTGGAGTAGGAGAGCATGGCCACGTGCGGCTCGACATTGCCCATGAAGGTGGACCAGGAGTGGGCCGAGGCGATGGCGATCTCGGAGAGCTCGTCGGAGGACGGGTTGATGTTGAGGCCGCAGTCGGCGAAGATCAGCGTGCCGTCGGTGCCGAACTGCGGGGTGTCGGTGCACATCACGAAGAAGGCCGAGACCAGCTTGGTGCCCGGGGCGGTCTTGAGGATCTGCAGCGCGGGGCGCAGGGTGTCGGCGGTGGAGTGGCAGGCGCCGGAGACCAGGCCGTCGGCGTCGCCCATCTTGACCATCATGGTGCCAAAGTAGGTGGCGTCCATCACCTGGGCGCGAGCCTGCTCGATGGTAACGCCCTTCTTGGCGCGGAGCTCGGCAAACTTCTGTGCGTACTCCTCGTGCTTCTCGGCATTGCGCGGGTCGATGACGGTGGCGCCGGGAACGTTGATCTCGTTGGGATCGCCCAGGATGACGATGTTGGCCAGGCCCTCCTCGATGATTTTGTTTGCCGCGACGATGGTACGCGGATCCTCGCCCTCGGGCAGGACGATGGTCTTAAGGTCGGCCTTGGCGGCAGACTTCATACGGTTTAGGAAATCGCTCATGATACTCCTTACAAGCGTTTCGCTAAGCTCCAGGCCCTCGGCTGTACACGAATAAACCCGCTGCTAGCGGGTTTACCTTTCAATAATGTACGCCGCGGTGCTTGAGCTTTCCTTGTGTGGCAAGCTCATTATAGGACGCATTAGCGCTATAATCGCTCTGATAAATATGTCTCGACGTATGTTCGAGAAAAAGCCCAGTTAAAAAGCGTGTGGCTTTTGACAAGGAGTATCGATGCAGATTACCTCAGGCCTGCCTGAAGGCTTAAATGCCGGTGCGTACGACATGATCGTTGTCGGCGCCGGTTATGCCGGTGCCGTTTGCGCCCGCCGTCTTGCCGAAACTATCGGCTATCGTGTTGCCGTTTTGGAGCGTCGCGGCCACATCGCGGGTAATGCCTACGACTGCACTGACGAGGCCGGAATCCTGGTCCACGAGTACGGTCCGCACATCTATCACACTTTTAATGAGCGCGTCCATAACTTCCTGTCGCGCTTTACCAAGTGGACGGACTACCAGCACAAGGTGCTCGCCAACATCAACGGCACCCTCATGCCCGTGCCCTTTAACCATGCGAGCCTCAAGCTTGCCTTTGGCGATGCGCGCGGCGAGGAGCTGTATCAGAAGCTCGTGGAGACCTTTGGCAAGGACGTCAAGGTGCCCATTATGGAGCTGCGCAAGAAGAACGACCCGGATCTTGCCGAGGTCGCCGATTATGTCTATGAGAACGTCTTTTTGCATTACACCATGAAGCAGTGGGGCCAGACGCCCGACCAGATCGACCCCTCGATCACCGGCCGCGTTCCTGTCTTTGTGGGCGATGACGATCGCTACTTCCCGCAGGCTCCTTTCCAGGGCATGCCGCAGGACGGCTATACCGCTCTGTTCGAGCACATGCTTGATCACGATCTGATCGGCGTATTCTGTGACGTAGACGCCCGTGACCTCTTTGAAATCGACGAGACCACCGTCAAGATCGACGGCAAGGTCTATGGTGGCGAGATTGTCTACACCGGTCCGCTCGACGAGCTATTCAACCTCGACCTAGGCGCGCTGCCGTACCGCACGCTCGATATGAAGTTCGAGACGCTCGATTTGGACCAGTTCCAGCCCGTGGGCACCGTCAACTACACCACGAGCGAGGACTATACGCGCATCACTGAGTTCAAGAACATGACCGGTCAGGTTTTGCCCGGCAAGACCACCATCATGAAGGAGTACTCCAAGGCCTATACGCCCGGCTCGGGCGAGACGCCGTACTACGCTATTCTGGAGCCCGAGAACCGCGAGCTCTACGAGCGCTATCTTGAGCGCGTCCAGAACCTGACGAACTTCCACCCGGTGGGTCGTCTGGCCGAGTATCGTTACTACGATATGGATGCCGTGACCAATTCTGCCCTCGATCTTTCGGATGAGATTATCGCCTGCCATGCATAAAGTCATAACATTCGGTATTCCCTCATATAACGCCGCCAAGGATATGGACCATTGCATCACCTCCATCTTGGAGGGGAGCAATTACGCCACCGATATCGAGATCATCGTGGTGGACGACGGCTCCAAGGACGAGACGGCCGCCAAGGCCGATGAGTGGGAGGCCCGATATCCCGGAATCATCCGCGCGGTGCACCAGGAGAATGGCGGCCACGGTATCGCCGTCCTCTCGGGCCTGCGCGAGGCGCATGGTACGTATTACAAGGTCGTTGACTCGGACGACTGGCTCGACGGTGCGGCGCTCTCGACCATGCTGTCGATTCTGCGTGGCTTTGAGGAGCGCGGCCAGCGCGTCGACCTGTTTATCTCGAACTACGTGTACGAGAAGGTTTACGAGGGCACGCATACCGCTATTGGCTACAAGTTTGCCCTGCCGCGCAAAAAGATTTTCTCTTGGGACCAGATCGGGCACTTCCGTCCCGATCAGAACCTGCTCATGCACAGCCTGTGCTATCGCACCGACGTACTGCGCGAGTCCAATCTGCCTATGCCGGCACACACGTTCTACGTGGATAATATCTACGCATACGTGCCGCTGCCGCGCTGCAAGACCATGTACTACGCCGACATCGACCTCTATCGCTACTTTATCGGTCGCGAGGGCCAGAGCGTCAATGAGGCCACGATGGTCAAGCGCCTGGGCCAGCAGTTCCGCGTAACGCGCATCATGATGGAATCGTTCCACCTGTACCAGGACGTTGAGTCCTCGCGTCTGCGTTCGTACATGATGGGCTACTTCACCATGATGATGGCGATTTGCTCGGTGCTCACCAAGCTTTCTGAGGAAGATTGTGCCGATGAGCGCCTGAAGACGCTGTGGAAGGACCTGAAGGAGTACGACGAGCGCATGTATCGTCGCGCTCGCTACGGCGTGGTCGGATTCTTTACCAACCTGCATGGACGGGCCGGAGACAAAACCACACTCGGCCTATACCATCTTGCCTCAAAGATCTTCAAATTCAACTAGCTGCGGAGTAATCGCTGCTGATAGGTTGACTGGGCCCCTTGGCCTTTAGTTTGCTACTGCGAACAGTCCTGCTCGCACGGAAAGCACATTAAGTGCTTTCCGGCTCGTGCGGAACTTGTATCAAACTAAAGGCAAAGGGGCCTTTGCTATAAGAATCGATTGTCAGGAAGTTGAATTTGAAGATCTTCGACGCGTGGTACAAAGGGGCCTGGGCTGAAAAGAATTTGGTTGGTAGTCGGTCGGAGGCGGGCGGGCGTTACGTTTGTCGCGAGTTCCGCATGCAAAGAAGGCCACTTAATGTGGCCTTCGTCTTGCATAGGACTGT
>CAVCBD010000030.1:0-20892 GCA_963599935.1 Acutalibacteraceae bacterium
GAAAAGCTGAAACGGTGGTGTAAGAGACCACCAGCGTCGTGGCAACACGGCGGCTTGGCAAGCCCCATCCGGAGCAAGCGCGAATAGGAACGCTATGGGCCGGCCCGGTCCGCGTTCGGGTAGCGTGCGTGGAACTGCACGGTAACGTGCAGACAAGATAAATGACCGTTCACGACAGAACCCGGCTTATAAGCCCACTCAGCAACTATGTTGACGCTGCGACGGCGTCAGCTGGCCGATTTGGCGCTCATTCGTCGGTCGCCGCCATAAGGCGTGCTCCCTCCTCTTTCGGGCCAAATCGACTCAGCTGACGCCGTCTCGCTGTCTTTGCCTGATCATCGGCAGCCTCATTTTTGTTACGATCCTGTCTTACAAGGCACTTTGCTCGCGCTGACAGGTTCTCGCTTTCGTTGACGGAATCATCGGCGTTGCCGTTCTATTTACTGGGGTTATCGGTACGGGCTTTGCCGTATTATTGAGGCTGTTTGTTGCTTTGCTTGTGTTTGAGGGGCTTTGTTGGACAGCTATTTTACTCTGCAATCGAATATTGAGGCTTCGGGCGAGTTTGTGGACCGCAAGAGTCGGTTTATTGCCCAGCTGGTCCATATTGAGTCCGAGGATGAGGCGAATGCCTTTATTGAGATGGTTCGCAAGCGTCATTACGACGCTCGGCACAATGTTCCCGCGTGGATTTTGGTCGATGGACGCGAGCGCCAGAGCGATGATGGCGAGCCGAGCCGCACGAGCGGTATGCCGACGCTTGAGGTGTTGCGCGGCGCGGGGCTCAATAATGTTTGCTGCGTGGTGACGCGCTATTTTGGCGGCACGCTGTTGGGGCCTGGTGGCTTGGTGCGTGCCTATACCGCGGCGACGCAGGCGGCGGTGGCCTCGGCTCAGGAGTCCGGGCAGATCGTCGAGATGACAAGTGTTGTGCCTGTTGACGTGCATGTGGCCTATCCGCAGTATGAGCAGGTGCTTCGTTTGGCGCAGGATTCGGGTGCCAAGGTTTCGGATACCGATTTCGCGGATGCCGTGACACTTCACTTGGTGTTTAAGGCGGGGGAGCAGGAGCCATTTTGCGCCAAGATGCGCGAGCTTATGGCGGGGCGCGAGGAGATCGAGGTCGGTGCTCCCGAATTTGCCGAGTTCTAGCGGCGACGGCCGGCGTGCTATTGGATGGATCCCAAGCGCGCCGGCCGTCGTTTTTTCTGTTGCTGTCGTTTACTCGGCGAGCTGCTTTAGCACATCACAGGCGATTTCGACGGCATCGTCGATGCAACCGGGGCAGCTGCGGAGCGGACCCTTATCCGATCCGACGCCCTTGAGCGTGCCGCAGACGGTCGTCGTATTCTTCTCGCCAAAACGCTTAGCAATTTCACGCGACAGCTTGTAGGTCTGGCCTTTGGTCTTGGGGTTTTCCATGCCGTCGCTCATCACGAAGCCCATGATGGCCACGGCGCCCGAGATGGCGCCGCAGGTTTCGGTCATGCCGCCCATGCCGGCACCAAAGCCCTCGGTGAGGGTAAAGGCGACCTGGGGGTCGAGTCCGACGGCAGGCGCGAGCGTGCAGGCGACGGCCTGGGCGCAGTTAAAGCCACGGGCGTGGTATTCGGCAGCCTGAGCCTGACAGGCGGTGATGTCGAGCTGGGCCGTATCGATTTGCTTCATCGTTGTCTCCTTGGTTACGGTGTACTCGCCTATGGTACCCGCGACGGTGCATGTAATCATCGAGAGCTTCATGGATGCCTCATTTTTATCTATCGAGCAAATGTCCAAGGCTTGAGATAAATGCCCCGGATCAATTTGTCTCATAACCTACCTTGGGGATGGGTTGAGAGGGGTGCAGGGTAGCGGTATCGTGAACCGAATAAAACGTAACCCAGGCAAGGGAGCAAGACATGAGCGAGCAGACCATCGGTACCACATGTGTTCAGGGCGGCTATCATCCGGGAGATGCGGAGCCGCGCCAGGTGCCCATCTACCAGTCCACCACGTGGAAGTACGACACGTCGGAGCACATGGGCAAGCTGTTTGACCTAGAGGAGTCGGGCTATTTCTACAGCCGTCTGCAGAACCCCACGTGCGATTTGGTTGCCGCCAAGATCTGCGAGATGGAGGGCGGCACTGCTGCGATGCTCACGAGCTCGGGCATGGCGGCGAATTTCCTCGCGATCTTTAACGTGGCCGGTGCCGGCGATCACGTGGTCGCGAGCTCTGCCATCTACGGCGGTACCTACAACCTGCTCGCCCATACTATGGAGCGCATGGGTCTGACCTGCACGTTCGTTGCCCCCGACTGCACCGACGAAGAGCTCGAGTCAGCCTTCCAACCCAACACCAAGCTCGTCTTTGGCGAGACGATCGCCAATCCCGCCCTTGCCGTGCTCGATATTGAGCGCTTTGCCAAGGCCGCGCACGACCACGGCGTACCGCTGATGGTCGACAACACCTTCCCGACGCCCGTGATGTGCCGTCCTTTTGAGTGGGGCGCCGACATCGTTACGCACTCCACCACCAAGTACATGGATGGACATGCGGCCTACCTGGGCGGCGTGATCGTCGACCACGGCCAGTTTGACTGGATGGCCCATGCGGACAAGTTCCCGGGTCTCACCACGCCTGACGAGAGCTATCACGGCGTGACGTATGCCGAGAAGTTCGGTCGCGAGGGCGCCTTCATTACCAAGGCCACCGCGCAGCTCATGCGCGATCTTGGTCCCATGCAGAACCCGCAGGCGGCATTCTTCCTGAACAGCTCGCTCGAGAGCCTGCACGTGCGCATGCCGCGTCATTGTGAGAACGGCCTGGCCGTTGCCAAGTTCCTGCAGAGCCATCCCAAGGTGCGCTTCGTGAGCTATCCGGGTCTGGAGGGCGATAAGTACTATGACATGGCTCAGAAGTACATGCCCAACGGTACCTGCGGCGTTGTGAGCTTTGGCTTTAACGGTGGTCGCGCGGCGGCCGAGACCTTTATGAAGAGCCTCAAGCTTGCCCAGATCGCCACGCACGTGGCCGACGCCCGCACGTGCTGCCTGCATCCCGCTAATGCCACGCACCGCCAGATGAACGATGAGGAGCTCATCGCCTGTGGCATCTCTGCCGACATGGTGCGCCTGTCGTGCGGCCTCGAGGACACGGCCGATCTGATTGCCGACCTTGAGCAGGCGCTCGAGCAGTGCTAGGCTAGCGTTCGCACAAGGCGCCGATGCTGGCGAAAGCTTCGGTGACCTTTCGTTCCGATTCCGTAGGCGGGACCCCAATCGCGGCTGTTTGCAGGCGATTGGGGCCCCGTTTTTGCGTTGCGCCACTCGAAAGGATGGATATGGAGAAAACTGCAGAGCAGCTGCGCCGCGAGCACATTGCCCTAGAGGGCGACACCCATGGCAAGAACAAATGGGCGATTCTGTTTACCGTGCTCATCATGACGTTTATGGTGTGTCTGGATTCGACCGTCGTGACCGTGGCGCTGCCCGTGATGCAAAAGGAGCTGGGCGTGGGCCTCGATCGCATCCAGCTGGTAAGCTCGGTGTATCTGCTTGCGACTTGCGTGGCCATGTTGCCGTTTGGCCGTCTGGGCGACGTGCGCGGCAAGGTGAATGTGTTCCAGCTGGGCGTCATCGTCTTTTCGGTTGGTTCGCTGCTGTGCGGCCTTTCGGCCTCGCTCGAGGTTCTTATCCTGGCACGCATTGCTCAGGGCGTCGGTTGCGCGGCGGCCATGGCTAACAACATGGGTATCATCACCGAGTCGTTCCCGGCGCGCGAACGAGGCCGTGCCATGGGTATTCTCGCGACCTTCGTGGCCCTCGGCATGATGTGTGGCCCCGTGCTCGGTGGCATGCTGGTGGCAAGCTTTCCCTGGGAGAGCATCTTCCTCATCAACCTGCCCATTGGCGTCATCTCGTTTATCGTGGGGCTCTACACGCTGCCGCATGTTAAGCCGGAGGCCGGCGAGCGCCCCATGTCCTTGATCGAGGCCGCTCGTCGCTGCTTTGCAAATTCGGCCTTCACCATCAACCTTGCCTGCATGCTCATCGTGTTCGTTGGTATCGGCGCATCCGAGTTTATTCTGCCGTTCTATTTTCAGGACGCCCACGGCTTTGGTTCTGACATTTCCGGACTGCTCTTTTTGGCGCTGCCGATGGTGAATGCCTTTATCGGTCCGCTTTCGGGTACGGTTTCGGACCGTGTTGGCTGCGAGGGCCCCACGGCGGTCGGCCTGGGCGTGTACGTATGCGGTCTTTTTGCGGTAAGTACGCTCGATGAGCACTCTTCTATCCCTGTAATCGTGTGTTGCGTCGCGTTTATGTCGTGCGGCACGTCGATTTTCCAGAGCCCCAATAACTCGCTGTATATGGGCTCGGCTCCGCGCGAAGCGCTCGGTTTTGCGGGCAGCCTGGGCAGTTTGGCGCGCTACGCCGGCATGGCACTCGGCATTACGGTGGCGTCGCATATCCTGTATGGACAGATGAGCGTGGCGATGGGCGAGGCCGTGACCAGTTTTGTTGCAGGCCGTCCGGATGTATTCCTATTCGGCTTTCGCTCGGTGTTCTACGTGCTTATGGCTGTGGCCGCTGTGGGCTTTGCGCTTGCCATGGTGCGTTTGGTGAAGATGCGCGCCCGCCATTAGCGTGTTGGGAGGCTGTCTGCCACGATTCGCGCCGTCCCAAAAAGACTGGTTTGTGGTGCGATGCGGCTTGTGGGGCGGGCGGGGGTCGGTCCGTGGTAGACTATCGAACAACGTTTATTAATCGCGCGGTATCGTTGCCGCGAGAAGGGGTTGCGCCATGCAGGAGCTTGAGGATCGTATTCGCCATGACGGCATCGTAAAGGCCGGTAACGTCCTTAAGGTTGATGCCTTCCTCAACCACCAATGCGACGTTGAGCTGTTCGACCACATGGGCGCCGAGTGGGCCCGTCTGTTCGAGGGCGTCGAGATCAACAAGATCCTGACGATCGAGGCTTCGGGCATTGGCATGGCTTGCATCGCAGCTCAGCATTTTGGCGGCGTGCCGGTGGTCTTTGCCAAGAAGGCGCAGTCCATCAACCTCGACGGCGAGCAGTATGCCACGACCATCTACTCCTTTACCAAGCAGAAGGAGTACCCGGTCATCGTTGGCAAGCGCTTCCTGTCCGAGGGCGACAAGGTCCTGATTATCGACGACTTCCTGGCCAACGGCTGCGCACTCGAGGGTCTTATCAAGATCTGCGAGGCTGCGGGTGCCGAGGTTGCCGGCATTGGCATCGCGGTGGAGAAGGGCTTCCAAGGCGGTGGCGATAAGCTCCGCGAGCGCGGCTTCCGCGTTGAGAGCCTGGCCCGTATCGCCGATATGGACTGCGACACCGGCGAGATCACCTTCGCCTAAGCGCGCAACACAAGCGATTGGTATGCGATGTGACAAAGGGACTTTCCCTTTGTCACATTTTTTGTATGAGGGGAGGTGCTGATATGGACGAGAACAAGATGGGATGGCGCGAGTATGCGCGCTATGCCGAGATGTCGGTCGAGAGGTTGGCACGCGACTGCGAGGTTCAGGTGTTTCGCGCGACAGGTCCGGGCGGACAGGGCGTGAACACGACGGACTCGGCGGTGCGTATGAAGCATGGGCCCACGGGGATTGTTGTGACGGCGCGCGAGAGCCGTAGTCAGTTTCAGAATCGCGCGAGCTGCCTGCGTAAGCTGCGCGCTGAGCTGAAGCGTCGCGGGCGTCCACCGCGCCGACGCGTAATGACTAAGGTGCCTCTGCGCTCTCGCCAGCGCAGGCTCAATGACAAGCACTTCAACGCGATTAAAAAGGCCAACCGTCGCAAGCCGGGCAGCGACGAGTAGATTTCCCCCATAAGTTGCGGTGAAATAGGGATTGTTTGGGCTGCCAGAGCCGCAAAAGTCTCTATTTCACTGCAACTTATGGGGGCTAGCGGGTGGGGCGCCAGACTTGGAGAGCGGCGGTCAGGATGTCCACCTCGATGCGGGAGGCGACGATGGGCTCGCCGTCGGCTTGGATGGGGTAGTTGGGCTCCTCGAAGGTGAGTTCGGCATGGCGGCAGCGGCGCATGCGCACCGGCGGCAACTTGGTGTGATGGCCGTCCTTGGCCGAAAGGAACATAGGCAGGGCGACAGCGCGGGGCACGGGGCCGCACGCGTAGCAAACGTCGAGGATGTCGTCGCAGGGGTCGGCGTCGGGGCAGATACGATAGCCCGAGCCATAGGTGGGGCCCAGCTGGATGGCCATGATAATCGCCCGCACGCGCTCGGCGGGCGCGCCGTCAAAGCTAACCGTCATGGGGTAGTTGCGGTAGCGCAGGCCAAACTGCTCCAGACCCGAGAGGGTGTAGAGCGGAGCGCCGGTGAGCCCTGTCTTTTTTCGTAGCTCGGTGGTACCTAGGCCGATGGCGGCATCAATGCCGACGGAGAGCGTCTGGTCATAAAACTCGACAGTTGCCTCGCCGCTGCCGCTTGCGGGGTTCCAAGAGCGAATGCGCCCAATGTCCTGACGCTGGAGCTTGCAGGTGAGCAGCGCGCCAAAATCCTTGCCGGAGAAATCGTCAATACCGAGGGTCTGGGCAAAATCGTTACCGGAGCCCACGGGCAGGACGGCAAGCGCTGGTCGGACTGCCTCTTCCTGCGCCATGAGCCCGTTGACGACCTCGTGGATTACGCCGTCGCCGCCGAGTGCGATAACCGTGCGGTAGCCCTGGGTCTGCGCGGCAAGTTCTTTGGCGTGCCCCATGTGTTCGGTCAGCACCAGGTCAAACTGGGATGAGCGCGCGGTCATGTCCAAAAAGCGTTGTAGGCGCTCGGCCACTTCGCGCGCCGCGCCCGACTGGGCGGCGGGGTTGGCGATGATCAACGTGCGACCAAAATCTGTTGCGTGCATGGGGCGACTCCCGGCGTATGGCGTGACGGTGCGGTCACGCTCGGGTTACGTTGCCCCGGATTGTGGCTGCACGGCGAATACTTGCGTCTACTCTATCAGGTCGTTGTGGCGCTCGATAGCCTCCGCCACCGTGCCGCCCTCGTCAACAATGAGCGAACGGCGCTTGGGCGAGATAATGCGCTGGGCAGGATATACGCCACGGTGCCCGCCGGCAAGGTAGCTGATAAACGCAACGATGACAAAGAACCCGGCCGCCGTGCCGTGGAATAGGTCGATGGCCATCATGCAGGTGGTGATGGGCACGTTGAGGCCGGCGCAGAACACGCCGAGCATGCCGAGGGCCGCCAGAAAGCTGGGGTCGATGCCGGCAAGGCAGCCGATCCAGCCGCCAAGCGCAGCTCCGATGCCAAACAGGGGCGTGACCTCGCCGCCCTGGAAGCCTGCGCCCAGGGTGAGCGCCGTCACGACGAGCTTGATGGCCGCGTCGGCGAGGGTCGTGTTGCCGGCGAAACCGGCGCCCGAGAGCCAGGTGGCAAGGCCGGCGTACTTCCAGGCATCGAGTGCCGCGTAAGCCGCGAGCACCACGAGTGCACCCACGAGGGCGCGAACAAGATAGTTGGTGATAAAGTGGCCGTAGAGGCTCTTGACGGTTCGAACCGACCAGGCAAAGAGGCGTGCCGTCAGTCCAAAGACAATGGCGCTGACGACGACGATGGCAACCGTTCGGGGCGTCATATCGGGGACGCTGGCGATGACGTTCGTCTCGTACTCGGTGCCCAGGGCAAGCGACGTAAAGTAGCCGGTGAACGAGGCGACGAGGCAGTAAATGCCGGCGGTGTAGTCGATCTTGCCGATGAAGCACATCTCCATGCCAAAGAAAGCGCCGGCGAGAGGCGAGCCGAATACGGCGCCGAAGGCAGACGAGATGCCGGCGAGCATGAGGTCGTGATGGTCGTGCTTTTTGAGATGCGCCAGGTTCGAGATGTTGCTGGCGATGGTGCCGCCGATCTGCACCGCAGCGCCCTCGCGTCCGGCCGAGCCGCCCGTCAGGTGCGTGAGCGTTGAGCAGACGAAGGTGAGGACCGCCATGCGGGCGTGAATGAGGCGGGTTCCCAGGGCGGAATCGATGACCAGGTTGTTGCCGCGTTTGGCGGCGAGGCCGTGGTTCTTATACACCCATGCGGTGGCGACACCCACGGCGGGGAGCAGGGCGTAGATCCACGCATGGTGCTCGCGATAGTCGGTCGCGATATTCAGCGAGGCTAAAAATGCCCAGGCGGCAACACCCATGGCGAGTGAGGCGATCACGACGAGCACGAGCAGCTTGGCGCTCGCGAGCAGATTGCGGGCGTTACGGCGCGTGTCGGCGGCCAAGAGATGCTCAGAGCGGGCGAGCTGATGCCTGCCGGCCATGATGACGTCGTTGAGGGAGAAGAAGCCTCCCTCATCGAGCGGCAGGGAGTTGTCTTGCTCTTCGCTTTCGCTGTCTGATGTGTCGGTAAAAGCCATGGTGTCCTTTTCTTTGGTTGCAACGCAAGCATTATAGAGCGTGACAAACGCGTCAAGCCGGTGGGTTGGTTTCGGTTCTGTTTCGTGCCCTGTAACCGACAGGTGTATTCGCGAGTGCAGACCGTCTCGCGGTTGAGCGGCGGGGGATTATACTGAATAAAACATAAAGAATCGGCGCCCTTGTTACGCGCCGCGATCTGTAAGAGGTGCATATGGCAGAGAAGCTCATTCCGTTGGAGGTCGCGCAGGCAATCGTCTTGTCGCGTGTGAGTCCGACCGGGGTTGTCGAGATTCCCGTGTGGCAGGCGGCCGGTCTTCCCTTGGCTGAGGACGCTGTGGCCGATATCGACATCTCGCCATTTGCTAACAGCGCCATGGACGGGTATGCCGTACGCGCCGCAGATCTTGCTACGGCGTCAACCGATGCGCCGGTGACGCTTTCCGTTATTGGCCACGAGGCGGCGGGCCATGTGTTTGAGGGCACGATTGGCGCGGGCGAGACGGTCCGTATCATGACGGGTGCACCGGTGCCAGAGAGCGCCGATGCCGTGGTGAAGTACGAGATCGTCGACGTGCTCGACGGCGATGGCAACGAGGGCTCGCACGTCCGCTTCTCGGCGTCGGCTAAGGTGGGGGAGAACGTTCGCTCTGCTGCCGAAGAAGCCCATGCCGGCGACGTCGTGATGCACGCTGGCGAGGTTGTGGCCCCGGCAGGTGCGGGCCTGCTGGCAAGCGCCGGATACGCGAGTGTGAAGGTGCACGCTGCGCCACGTGTGGGAATCATCTCGCTGGGCACGGAGCTGGTTGCTCCGAGCGAGCTTCCGGCGCGTGGTCAGATTCGCGATTCCAATTCGTCAGCGCTTATGGCCGAGGCGCTCGATGCCGGTGCCGAGCCCGTGTTCTACGGCATCGCGCCCGACGACGAGCAGGCGATATCCGAGCTCGTACACCGCGCGGTGCGCGAGTGCGATTTTGTCATTACGAGCGGTGGCGCCTCGGCCGGAGACTACGATTACGTGACGGCGCTGGTCCAGCACGAAGGCGAGGTCCTGTTCGATCGCATCTCGATGCGTCCCGGTAAGGCCATCACGTTTGGCCTGCTCGGCAGCAAACCGTACCTGGGGCTTTCGGGCAATCCGGCTGCGGCATACGTGGGCTTTGAGATGCTCGCGCGCCCGGCGATTCGCAAGATGCGCGGGTTTGTCGAGGGCGCTCGTCCTGTGCAACAGGCCACGTTGACGCATGGCGTGAAGAAGCGTCAGGACCGTCGCTTTTATGACCGCGCCACGGTTGCGCGTGATGCCGAGACCGGCGAGCTTATGGTGACCGAGGCGAAGAGCCAAAACTCGGCATTGCTCGGCACGATGCAGCGTGCGAACTGCCTGCTGCGCATTAACGAGGGCCCGTGCGAGTTCGAACCGGGCGATGTCGTGGATGTCGTCCGTGTCGATCTGCCCGAGGGAACGGTGCTGTAGGAGGAGCGCTATGGAGTTAAAGATTTCGATCGTGACGTGTTCTGACACGCGCGATCTTGCCCAGGACGAGGCCGGAGCCGCGCTCGAGGAGCTTATTGCGGCGCAGGGCTGGACGGTCGCGTCACATGTTGTCGTGCGCGACGACGTCGACGAGATTGGCGCGGCTATCGTGGACGCTGCCGACGAGCGCCATGCCCACGTCGTGCTTACCTGCGGCGGCACGGGGCTTTCGATGCGCGACGTGACGCCCGAGGCGACGCGTGCTGTCTGCGACCGCGATGTGCCGGGCATTGCCGAGGCGATTCGCGCGTACTCGATGACTAAGACGCGCCGTGCCATGCTTTCGCGCGCCGTGTGCATGCAACGCGGTCTTACACTTGTCGTAAACTTTCCCGGATCAACCAAGGCGGCCCGCGAAAGCTGGGAGGCAATCGCCGATCAGCTGGAGCATGCAGCCCAGATGACGGCGGGCGGCGGACACGCCAAATAAGTGTTTCACCTGCGGCGGAGCGACCTGAACGGTTGCTCCGCCTTTTTGTTTATGCCTTAAGGGGCGGCGTTTTGCAGGCAGCCTGAAAATATATTCTCAGGCGAGAATAATTTCTCACTGCCATTATTCGCGATGAAGTATAATCTGATTACAGAATAAAGCCCGCGGTGGGGTGCCCGGGTACAAGGTCCGAAAGGGTTCAATATGTTCGATATGGTTTCTCGCCGCGGTTTCGTCTCGCTTTCTGCCGCCGCTGCCGCCGGCCTCGGCCTTGCTGGCTGCTCGGGTAACAAGGCATCCAAGCCTGCTGGTTCCGACGCCGGTTCTGCCAAGTCCTCCTCTAAGAAGAAGGCCGTCGAGCTGCAGATCTTCGCCGCCAACTCCCTCGAGAAGGCCCTTCCCGAGGTCCAGGAACTCTATACCGACCAGACCGGCACTACCTTTGCCGACACGCAGTTTAAGGCCTCCGGCGACCTGGTCGAGCAGATGAAGGCCGGCGCTGCCGTCGACGTACTCATCACCGCTTCCAAGGGCACCATGGATGACGCCGAGACCGCAGAGCTCGTCGATACCGACACCCGTGAGGATATGTTTGTCAACGACCTCGTGATCATTCGTGCTGAGGGCTCCGATACCAAGGTCGAGGCTATCGCCGACGTCGCGAACTTGGACGGCAAGATCGCCATTGGCGATGCCAAGACCGTTCCGGCCGGCAAGTACGCCAACCAGGCACTGGCTTCCGTGGGCCTCTACACCGGCACCGAGGGCGACGACGGCGAGTACGCTCCCGAGATTGCCGAAAAGGTTGCGCTGGCCGATAAGGTCGGCACCGCTGCCGCCTACGTGTCCACGGGCGACTGCGTGGCCGGTTTTGTCTACAGCTCCGACATCTATCGCTACGACGGCATCGAGGAGGCCTTCGTGTGCCCCGAGGATTCGCACAAGCCCATCGTGTACCCGGGCGCCGTGGCCGAGAGCTCCGAGCATGCCGATGAGGCCAAGGCATTCATCGACTTCTGCGTGTCCAACAAGAAGGCGCAGAAGATTTGGGCTAAGTACGGCTTTGAGCTTTCCGAGTAGTGCGAAACTTCACTGCATAACGATATGCTGTGGGGCGGGCGTTCTTGCGATCGTCCGCCCTTTTTAGATTGAAGCGGCGTGTCCGTGCGCCGTTGCCCTGTGTTTGAGGAGTCGCCCGTGTCAAGGAAAACAATTCGCCTGCTCGCCGCGCTGGTGGCTATTGTCTGCGCGCTGACGGCGCTGCCTGGGGTCGCCCGTGCCGAGGCACTCTTCGCCACTGCCGACGGACGCCAAGCGACCGAGGACTCCGCGCTTATCGATGGTGTCGATTTTGGTCTCAATGCCTTTGAGCGTAACGCCAAGGGCACGGCCCGCTCGTTTGCGGGCCAGCCTGAGGGTTACCGTTTTCCCATCTACAAAAAGACGACGCTCGTGACGGTGACCACGCCTACGAGCATCGTGGTATGGGTCGATGCGCACGCCGCCAAGGAGGCGGGCCTCGATATCGCAAATGCCTCCGATCAAAAGGCGCTTAAGAAGATGCTCGTGGGGCTCGATAAGTCTCACTCCATGGGAGGTGCGCTGCTGGAGGACTCCAAGCTCGAGTGGGTCTTTACTTCGGACAACGAACTGGTGCAGGGAGATTATCGCTATCAGTTTAAGGTGAAGGGCGGCGACGGCGACTACTATACCGTCGTGAATGCCGCAGACGCCGCAAACACTGAGCTCAACCTGGGAGACGGTGCCTTATGGAGTGACAACGCCGCCCTGGTGCCGTATGCGAACGTCTCGACGACGGAGCCGCCCACGGTGGCGGAGCGCGCTCAGACATTTTTTGGCGGCATCGACTACCGCCCGTTTTGGGTGTCCATCAAAACGAGCGGACTTGCCCTGGTAATCGCCTTCGCGCTGGGCCTGTTTGCCGCGTGGAAGACCATGGGTACCACGAGCCGCGTGAAGGGCCTGCTCGATTCGGTCTTTACCATCCCAATGGTGCTGCCGCCCACGGTCTGCGGCTTTTTGCTGCTTATGATGTTCGGTCGCTCGACCGGGGTGGGCCAATGGCTGATCGCACATGGCATCTCGATTGTCTTTACATGGCCGGCGGCGGTGATTTCCGCCGTGGTGGTGTCGTTTCCGCTCGTCTATCGTACGGCGCTCGGCGCCTTCGAGAGCCTCGACACGCAGATGCTCGACGCCGCGCGTACGCTGGGCTGGTCTGAGCGTCGCATCTTCACCAAGCTCATGATGCCTCTTGGTTGGCCCTCCATCGCCGCCGGTACGGTACTCGCCTTTGCCCGCGCCATGGGCGAGTTTGGCTGCACCCTGTTCTTTGCGGGCAACTATGCCGGCATTACGCAGACCATTCCCATTGCGATTTACTTTGAGTGGATGGGCGGCAATACGTCGGTGGCGCTCTTCTGGGTTGTTGTCGTGATCGTTTTTAGCTTCCTGGTCATCCTGTTCATCAACATGTATACGGCGCATTCGCAAAAGTATCGCGAGCGCGGCCTTTCCCGTGCGGAGCGCAAGCAGGCCAAGGAGCTTGCTGGACAGGGCGATTCGCTCGACCCCGTCGGTGGCGATGCCCTGCGTATCGATCGCGAGGCGCTGGCCGAGCTTATGCGTGACGACGCGGTCGCGAAGGGAGGTCGATAGGCCATGTCGCTCGTTTTGGATATCAAAAAGCGCTATCCCGGTTTTACCCTCGACATTCAGCTCGAGGCCGGCGAGGAGCGTGTGGCGCTGCTCGGCGCCTCCGGATGCGGCAAGAGCTGCACCTTGCGCTGCATCGCCGGCGTGGAGACGCCCGACGAGGGCAAGATTGTCGTCAATGGCGTGACCTTTTTTGACTCGGCGGTGGGTATCAACCTGTCGCCCCAGGAACGCAAGTGCGCCCTGCTGTTCCAAAACTATCAGCTGTTCCCCAATATGAATGTGGCCGATAACGTGTGCGCTGGCGTCAAGGATGCGGGCGACGCCGCGGCACGCAAGCAGCTTGCCAAGCGCTACCTGGGCATCTTTGGCCTGGCCGACTTTGCCGACCGCTATCCTGCGCGCCTTTCGGGCGGACAGCAGCAGCGTGTGGCGCTTGCCCGCATGGTGGCGGCGCACCCGGGCATCTTTATGTTCGATGAGCCCATGAGCGCGCTCGACGCGTATCTCAAGAGCGCGCTTGAGCAAAACATGCTCGACCTGTTTGATGTATGTAACCGCACCGTGCTCTACGTGAGCCACGATATTGACGAGGCGTGTCGTCTGTGTGAGCGCATCTGCGTGATGCATAACGGGCATGTGGAGGAGATCGGTTCCGTTGAGGACGTGGTCCGCCGCCCGCAGACCTTGGCGGCGCTGCGCCTGACGGGCTGCAAGAACACGAGCCGCGCGCGCAAGATCGGCGACGAGGAAGTTGAGGCCCTGGACTGGGGTATGACCTTTAATGTGGGCCGTGAGGTTCCCGACGACGTAGCGTACCTAGGCATTCGCGCGAGCTACTTCCATGTGGACAATCGCGCCGAGCGTGGGCGCAACAGCTATGACCTGCATGTTGCCCGCGTAAGTGATTCGCGTTTTGAGCGCCTGGTGCTGCTAGATGTGCCGCGTGCCGACGCGCCGACGCGCCTGCAGTGGAAGGTCAACAAGGTGAGTGTGCCTGTCGAGGAGTTGCCGCAGGCGGGGGAGACCTTGCGTATGCATTTTGATGCGAGCAGGATCCATCTGGTTTGTCGGTAGTTCGACGTGCGATGTGGCCGGGGATAAAGTCCTCGGCCGCCGCGTTTTGCCGGGTGCCGTTCGCCGAATGACCGGTGACAAATCATTATCAAAGTAGATAATAATTTATTAAACGACGGTGTCTGTCGCTGTCGTACGCGTGTCGGCGGTGTTCGTTTGAATGACGACCGTTGATATAGTTACCTTCGACGAGAAAAGGAGGGCGCGCCGATGCCGCAAATGACATATTCGCGTTGCGTTGCCGCGCGCGCCCTATATATGGCTCGGAGTCGCATATGAGCAGGTATGTTCACGGCTCCGGGAGAGACGACGCACAACTAAATCATCAGCTGCAAAGCAGGTTCCCCAAAATTCCGGGTTTACGCGCGGCTGGGTTTTCGCCACCCACCGCGCAGCAATACCGTAGCTATTCATTTTTGGTTCGAGAGGGGAACCGCCATGGCTGAAGAATTCGATTTCCATCCGATGTGGGAGAGCCTCGGCATGAATCTTGCCGACCACGACATGCTGTTGGGCGCCGTGGGCCAGATGTACGGGGATATGTTCCTAACGCAGAACAATCGCCCCAAGTCCACGTCCTACCTGGATTTTGTTGCCACTAACATCCACAGCGGCCGTATTAAGGAGATGCTCGACAAGAAGGAGGCCGGCGAGGCTACCAAGATCGTCGGTTCGTTCTGCGTCTACGTGCCCGAGGAGATCGTGCTTGCGTGCGATGGCATTCCCGTGGGCCTGTGCTCGGGTGCCGACTGGGCAACGGACAAGGTCGAGGAGCATCTGCCGCGCAACACCTGTCCGCTCATCAAGAGCTTTGCCGGTTTTAAGCTGGGCGAGGTTTGCCCCTACATCGAGTCGAGCGACTTGGTGGTAGGCGAGAACACCTGCGACGGCAAGAAGAAGGCCTACGAGTTCTTTGCCACACAAAAGAACATGTACGTCATGGATATCCCCAACGTGCACGACGAGTCGACGCTCGTGACCTGGAAAGCCGAGGTTAAGAAACTCGCTGCCAAGATCGAGGATGAGTGTGGCGTCAAGATTACGCCTGAGCGTCTGAAGGCCGCCATTCACGCCGTCAATGAGAAGCGTCGTGCCCTGCAGCGTTTGGCTGCGACCCGCGCTGCCGACCCGGCACCTATCAGCGGTCTCGATAGCCTACTGACCGTGCAAGCCGCCTTTATGGACGACACGCCGCGCCTGACCGGTGCCATCAACGATATGGCCGCCGAGTGCGAGGGGCGCGTCGCCAACGGTGAGGGCGTGGCGCCCAAGGGCACCAAGCGCATCCTGTACACCGGTACGCCTATGGCAGTGCCCAATTGGAAGCTGTTCAACCTGATCGAGAAGGCTGGCGGCGTCGTGGTGGGCGAGGAGTCCTGCACGGGTTCGCGTTACTACAAGGACCTGGTCGACGAGTCCGGTGAGACGGTCGACGAGATGCTCGACGCTATTGCCGAGCGCTACTTTAAGATCAACTGCGCCGTCTTTACCCCCAACGACCAGCGTATGAAGGACATCGTGCAGATGGCGCGCGACCTGCATGCCGACGGCATCGTCGACGTTGCCCTACAGTTCTGCACACTCTACGAGATGGAGTCCTTCGCCGTGGAGAAGGCCGCCGAGGAAGCCGGCATTCCGTTTATGCACATCACGACCGACTACGCCGGCGAGGACGCAGGCCAGCTGCAGACGCGCATTGAGGCGTTCTTAGAGACGATTTAGGGCAATCGGGTCGCGCGGCGCCATTCGCTGAGGGGGCCGCGCGACCTGCGCGCTCGTTGCCTACGATTTCACGAAGGGGAGCGCTTTATTACGTTAAATAAACCTACTGAATAGATAGGTCTATAGTCCCGCGGAAGCGCATCGCGGGCAAGGCAGCTACAGCGAAAGGATTATCGAGTCTATGCACCCTGCGGTTCAAGTTGACCAGCTCAAATTCACGTATCCCGGCTCTGAAAAAACGATTCTTGAGGATGTTTCCATGCGGGTCGATGAAGGCGAATTCGTCTGCATCCTCGGGCAATCTGGTTGCGGCAAGTCGACGTTTCTGAGGCTTTTGGCCGGACTCGAGACTCCAACGGGAGGATCGATCTCCATGTTCGGAGAGACCATCAAGGGCGCCGGTCCCGATCGCGCGGTGGTGTTTCAAGATTACGGGCTTTTTCCCTGGATGACAGCAGGCAAGAATATCGTGCTCGCCCTGAAGCAGAAGTTTCCCGATACGGACAAGGCGGAGCTGAAGGCCAAGGCACTCGAGATGCTGGAGGCCGTGGGATTGTCGCCCGACGTGTTCGATAAGTTGCCCAAGGAGCTGTCGGGCGGTATGAAGCAGCGTTGCGCCATCGCCCGCGCGTTTGGAATGGATTCGCCCGTCATGCTCATGGACGAGCCATTCGGCGCACTCGATGCCGTCACCCGCGCTCGTCTGCAGGACCTTCTTTTGGAACTGTGGAACAGGCAGGAGCAAAGGAAGACGGTGTTCTTTGTGACTCATGACGTGGATGAGGCATTGTTGCTTGCTTCGAGAATCATCGTGTTCGGTCAGTCGCCCGCCCACGCCATCTATGAGTGCCGTATCGACCCGGATCAGCATAGATCCCGCGAAGGGCTGTTCGAGAGTTCCGTGCTCATGGGTCTTCGCAACGATCTGATCCGTCATATGAATTTGGATATCAACGGGCGTATTGATTAGCCCGCTGCATATAGGAACGAATACGTCATGCAAGAGAAAGGAAAACGTTCCATGACATCCATTAACCAGCCGTTGAGCCGCCGTAGCCTGTTCGCGGGATTGGGCCTTATCGTCTCGTCTGCGACTCTGTCGGGCTGTGGCGCCTCGGGCGACACGGGCTCTTCCAAGGAAAAATCATCGTCTGCCGAAAAGCCCGAGGTCTCCCAGATCAGCTGGGGCCGCGCCAACAGCGGCAATATCTTTGTCACGCTCGCGCAGGACAAGGGCTATTTTGAGGAGTATGGTCTCGAGGTGACCGAGAACCCCGTCGCTAACGATACGGATGCCATGGCGGCTCTTACGTCGGGGAAGGTCGACGTTACCTCCAACCAGGGTACGGTGGGTCCGCTCCAGCAGGTCGCGGCTGGCGAAGACCTCACCATCGTCGGCGGCTACATGCTGCAGGGCATGTACCTGATCGCCAAGAAGGGGACCAAGTGGAATGGAATCGACGATCTGGTCGGAAAGCGCATCGCCCATAAGGTGCCCCAGATTCCCATCTGCTATGCGATGCTCGAGGCCGGGCACGATCCCATGAAGGACATCACTTGGGTTACTACGGACACGTCTGCGGACCGTCTGGCGGCGGTCGTGGCCGGCGAGGCCGACTACGGATACATGTCCGGCGACATGCTGTACTCCATTAGCCAGAATGACGACGTCGACATCGTCGTATACGCCGATGAACTTATGCCCGCCTATGGTTGCTGCCGCATGAACATGCGCACGGACTTTGTCAAGGACAATCCCATTACGGTCAAGCTACTTCTCAAGGCTCTTCTGCGTGCCGAGGCGTATTTCCAGGCTAACAAGGACGAATCCGTTTCGATTCTGGCCAAGCAGCTCAACACCTCTGAGGACTACGTAGCCGCCTATCTTAAGAACGACCATTATAAGATTTCGATCGATCCGGTTCACAACCAGGTTCTCAAGACGTGGGATGTTATGAAGCAGATCGACTTTGTGTCCGGCGAAGCCAAGAATATCGATGTTGAGAAGCACATCGATATCTCGTTCTACAAGAAGGCGCTGGACGAGGTCATCGACGAGCACGGTGACGAGTACCCCGACTGGTGGAAGAACCGCCAGGAGTTCTTCGAGCAGTACAACGCATAAAGGTCTTCACATGCCAAAGAAACTGATCGGGTTTATAAAAAGCTATTGGATCACAGCGCTGGTTTTTGCCGCGATGGTCGGGGTCTATGCCGTTATCAGCGAGTTCAAGCTGCTCAATGCACTGCTGTTTCCGCCGATTCCCAAAATCGTCGAGGCTTTTCTGTCTAATGTCGACGTCATGCTGCTTAACCTGGTGTCGTCGTTTCAGCTGCTTGTTCCCGCCGTTATTATTGCCACCGTTATCGCTCTCATCATAGGCATCGCCTTGGGCTCAAATAGGCGGGTCCGTACTGTGTTGCATCCGGTCGTCTACACCGTCAGCGTGGTCCCGTCGATCTTGTTGTCGCCGTTTGCCCTGTTGATAGCGCCTGATTTTCGTTCTGCCTCGTTGTTCTTGGTCGTGTTCGGAACCATTTGGTCGACGCTGTTCGCTACCATCACGGGCATTCAGACGATCGATAAGCGCTATCTGGACAATGCCGCGGTCCTGGGGCTCACGAGATTCAAGCGACTCTTCAAGGTAGTTCTGCCGGCCGCGAGCCCCTCGATTCTGGCCGGTTTTGTCAACTCCTTGCGTGGCTCATTTGTGATCCTGGTCTATGCCGAGATGTACGGTGCCCAATACGGCATGGGGTTCTTCGTCAAGAAGTATACGGAATACGGCCTGTATGCAGAGGCGTGGGCAGGTTTCATCTTTATGGTGATCGTGCTGGTCGTTGTGATGCAGTTGTTTGAACGCGTGAAAGAGCGCTTGCTCAATTGGACAATCGATTAATAGAAAATTGTTTGTGAGGAATATGGTATGAAAATCACAAAAGTCGATGTTCTTCTGTTGGAAGAGCATCCGCAGGATAATCCCAATTGGAGTCCGGTCTTGTGCCGCGTCTATACCGATGAGGGAATTTATGGTGACGGCGAGGGGGCGATGGCCTACAATACCGGCGCTAAGGGCACATGGAGCGCGATCCAAGAATATGCCCAGAAAATCATCGGGATGGATCCGCTGGATCACGAAGTGATCTGGGAAAAGCTCTATAAGTCGACGTTTTGGGCTCAGAACGGCGGCCCTACGGAGTTCTCGGCCATATCTGCAATCGATGTGGCCCTGTGGGACATCAAGGGCAAGGCCTTCGGTGTGCCGGTGTGGCGCCTTTTGGGTGGCAAGCAACGCGAGTCGCTGCGCTGCTATGCGAGCCAGCTTCAGTTTGGCTGGGGCGACCATAAGGAATCGCTCCGTACGATCGATGAGTATGTTCACGCTGCCGAGCTGGCGCTCGCCGAGGGCTACGACTGCATCAAGTACGACTTTTTCACCTATGACGAGAAACCTGGCGTGAACTTCACCCACGAGGACACGACTCGACTGCTCTCGCCCCGGATGCGCAACCTTGTCGTCGGCCGTCTTGCCGCCGTGCGCGAGGCTGTTGGTCCCAATGTCGATATCATCGTGGAGAATCATTCCAACACCGATGCACAAAGTGCCGTGCAGCTTGCCCATCTGATGGAACCCTATGATGTTTTTTACTTCGAGGAGCCCTGCACGCCCAATCCCAAGATGAACAAATACGTGCACGACCATATCAACATGCCCGTCTCGCAGGGGGAGCGCCTCTACAGTCGCTGGCAGTATGCTCCCTATTTCGAGAATGGATCCGTCCAGCTCATTCAGCCCGATCTGGGAAATTGCGGAGGTATCACCGAGGGTAAGAAGATCTGCGATATGGCTCACACCTACGATGTGGGCGTTCAGGTCCATGTGTGCTCGAGTCCGTTGCTCACGGCGGCCTCGCTACAGCTTGAGTGTGTGATTCCCAATTTCACGATTCACGAGCATCACGTTTACAATCGATTCGATTACGTTAAACGTCTGGTGGTCAATGACTATCAGCCCGTGAACGGCCGATTCGAGATCCCAGATGCACCGGGTATCGGAAACGAGATCAGCAAATATGCCTTTGAGCACGGTATAAAGGCAGAAGTGAAATAGATTGCAGGCCTTGGGGGCCGCCTTTGCCCCCAAGGCATCCATGAGGTTCGTCGCTGGACACGGAGTGAAATTCCGTTTTCCGGGATCGTGGCCTATCGGAGGGGAGATAACGTCATGCTAACCATCGAGGAGCAGCCGCTGCCCAGCTCGTTTGAGGAGTTCAACGAGCAACGCAAGGCGGCGTTTATTCGCGTCAAGGATTATAAGCAGGCGGGTAATCGCCTGGTCGGCTTTCTGTGCAGCTATACGCCGCTCGAGATTATCGATGCCGCGGGCGCTGCAAGTGTGGCCTTGTGCGGTACATCCGACGAGGTGATTCCCGAGGCCGAGAAGGTGCTGCCGGCAAACCTGTGCCCGCTCATCAAGTCGACCTACGGTTTTGCCTACTCGCAAAAGTGCCCGTTTACGTACTTTAGCGACATGATCATCGGCGAGACCACCTGCGACGGCAAGAAGAAGATGTACGAGCTGCTCAATGAGCTCAAGCGCACGTACATTCTGCATCTGCCGCAGGGCCGTGACCGTGCCTACGAGCGCGAGGGCTGGTACGAGGAGTGCCGTCTGCTCAAGGAGGAGCTCGAGAACTTCTACGGCATCACGATTACCGATGACGACCTACGCGCTGCCGTGCGCCGTCGCAACCGTCTGCGTGCCGCCCAGCTCGAGATGTTTGCAATGCAGGCCAACCAGCCGGCAGCCATGAGCGGCGTCGACCTGATGAGCACCATGTTCGCCGGTACGTTTAGCTTTGATATCGAGGCCTATACGCAGCAGCTGGAGCAAAAGGTCGCCACGTTGCGCGAAGCCTACGAGGCCGGCGAACGCCCGGTTGCGGCAGATGCCAAGCGCATCTTGATCACCGGCTGCCCCGTGGGCGGCGTGATCAACAAGATCGGCCGCACCATCGAGTCCAACGGCGGCGTGGTCGTGTGCATGGACGACTGCTCGGGCGAGCG
>CAVCBD010000031.1:0-20197 GCA_963599935.1 Acutalibacteraceae bacterium
TGATCGCAGGAGACCTGCGCACGGCGGCGGGCTGGACGCGCAACGCGGGCGGCGAGCAGATGGTGCTCCCGCTGCTGGAGCAGGAGCAATACGACAGCTACACGCTGGCCGCACAGCGCGCGGCGGACGCGGAGGCGGCGCTGGAGACGGCGGGCGAGGCGGCAACGGCAGAAGCCCTGAACATATTAAGAGGGGAGGTGAGCGAATGACCGAGGCACAGAGGAAAGAGCTGCTGGCCATGCGCAAGGCGCTGGACGGGCTGGTGGGCAAGATCGTGGAGACGCCCGCCGAGGTGAACGAGTACCAGGCGGCGATACGCGAGTGGCAGCCGGGGCCGTTTGTTGTAGGCGACGTGCGGCAGCGCCTGGGCGCGCCCTATAAGTGCGTGCAGGGGCACGACAGCACGGCCAACCCGACCTGGACGCCGGAAGCCACGCCCGCGCTGTGGATGCAGTATCACGGCACCACGCCCGAGAGCGCCAGGCCGTGGATTGCGCCGACCGGCGCGCACGACATGTACAAGGCCGGGGAGTACACGATCTGGACGGACGACAAGACCTACAAGGCCAAGATGGACACGGCCTATAGCCCGGCCGATTATCCGCAGGCGTGGGAAGAGGTGATCGATAATGAATGAGTCGGATATCATTGTGGCAATGCACACGCGCAACGACTGCTACAAGGCGGCAAGGCCCATTATCGGGCCGAAGGGCATCGTGGTACACTCGACGGCCGCGCCCAATCCGTGGCTCAAGCGGTATGTAGATTGCCCGGAGCAGTTCGGCGTGAACAAGGCCGGAAACCACTGGAATCGTAGCAGCAAGGAGATGGGACGCAGCGTATGCGCACATGCGTTTGTCGGCTACGACAAGGACAAGCACGTTCGCGTGGCGCAAATCCTACCCTATGAGTACCAGAATTGGCTGACCGGCGGCAGCGCGAACAAGACGCACATCGGATTTGAGATTTGCGAGCCAGTCGATCTGGGCGACAAAGCGTACTTTGCGGCGATGTGGGACGTAGTAGTAGACTACTGCGCCTATCTGTGCAAGCGCTTTGGCCTCGACCCGCTGGGCGAGAACGTGATTATCGACCATGCGACGGCGCACAAGCTGGGCTGGGGCAACAATCATGGGGACGTAGCACACTGGTGGCCTAAGTACCACGGCGTGTACCTGGACGACCTGCGCAAGGCGGTGGCGCAGCGGATGGGCATCGCGGAGCCTGCGGAACCTACTCAGGATGAGACTAAGGAGGACACGAACATGGGAGCACTGTACAGGGTGCAGGTCGGCGCGTACAGCGTGCGCGACAACGCCCAAAAAATGCTGGATAAGCTCAAGGCGTTTGGTTTCGACGGCCTGATCGTCGAGGCCGGACAGGGTGCTGGCCAGAACGGCACGACCATTACCGACGGCACGTGGAATGTGCGCAACGGCCCGGGTACGCAGTACGGCATCGTTGGCCTTGCCCAAGAGGGCGAGGTGTACGAGCTGTCCGGCGAGGAGCAGGGCGACTGGGTGGGGATCCTGTATAAGGGCATCAAGGCCTGGATCAGCCGATCGGGGGTGGCCAGCAAATGAGCGAGGCAATCATTACCGCGCTGATTACTGGCGGCCTTGCGCTGATCGGCGTGATCATCACCTCCGCCCGATCGGCCAGCGCCATCGACTCCAAGCTCGAGCGCGCGCAGGCCGTGACCGACACCAAGATCGAAGAGCTGACGCGCGAGGTGCGAGAGCACAACAACTTCGCCCGGCGGGTGCCGGTGCTGGAGGAACAGATCAAAGTGGCAAATCACAGAATCAAGAACCTCGAAGAGAAAGGAGACTGGAACCATGACTAAGATCGATTGGAAACGCAAACTGACGAGCAGGAAGTTTTGGACGGCGATTGCGTCCTTTGCCAGCATGCTGATTGTTGCTCTGGGCGGCGCAGAAACCGTGGCGACTCAGGTCACGGCGCTGATTATGGCCGGCGCGTCTGTCATCGCCTATATCATCGGCGAGGGACTGGCGGACATGAGCAATGCGGGCATGGACGACGAGAGCGACGGTGAGTAGCCGTGCGCGAGCATCCATTCCGGGGCGCGACCCGCAGCCAGATGCGGGCGCGCATTGACGATGCACTGCTATCTGATCTGGATCGCAGGATAGCGCGCGCATACCTTGTGGATTGCGCACCGACGGACGTGGACGCAGGCGTGGCAGCCGGGTGCGACAGGCGCACGGCCAAGCGCCATCTGGCACATATCATTGATGTTCTCAATGGCTAAGGGCGGGGATTTCCCCGCCCTTTTTTCTGTGCCCTTTTTATTGTAAAGATTGTTAATTTGCTCTCTTTGCTATTGACAACACGTCTCTAGAAGCGTATAATATAGGTACAAGGTTGAGAGAAACAAAGGAGGACAAACCCATGAAAGACTACGTAACCTATTCCTGCGGCCACACCGGCGAGGTGCAGCTCTTTGGATCGAACAAGGATCGCGAGCGTAAGATCAAGTGGTACGAGAAGGAGGCGCTCTGCCCCGAGTGCTACAAGAAGCAGCAAGAGGAAAGAGGAAAGGCCCTGGCCGCCGAGTACAACCTGCCCGAGATCACCGGCGTGTCCGACAAGCAGATCGCCTTCGCCGAGACCCTGCGCGGCCGCTACCTGACCAGCTACTCCATCAACGACCTGAAGAAGCTCACCGAGATCATGCACGAGCTGCGCACCGAGCACCGCGCCGAGCTGGACGCCATGCTCACCAAGCTGGGCCAGACCGAGGACGAGTTCTTCGCCCAGCGCAGCCACAAGATGGGCCTGGGCAAGGCCTACACCGTGCTCACCACCGGCGATGCCCGCCAGCTCATCGACGCGCTGAACAACTAATACCAACGGCCCGCCCAGAGGCATCAATCCGGGTGTCAGGAGGTAATGAATCATGAAACTGGACCGAGAGCTCGTCCGCGATCTGAAAAAGAAAAACGGCGACGGAACCCGTGCAACACGGTTTGATTTTCTGAATAATGTGCGCGGAGCGGCGAAAATGATGAGCTGCACGGATGCGCCGAAGATGCTGAATGAGGCGCTGAAAACATACGGCAGAGAGGCTGTCGCATGCACACTTGCCGCGACTATCTTTGATCGCCGTGACAGATTGGACAAGCGCACTGTGATCTGGGCAATGAATGTTCTCGATATCTGGACGAACCACAGAAGCCTTGATGGATGTACTATCGACGATCAGCTTCACCCGTCGAAGATCGAATATCCTGAATACGCAGGTCGGTTCATCCGGCTAACGATCGAAGAGGAATAAACATGACCACCTTCAATCCTGTCTTCCCCCACTAATTTACGCATTGCCAACACGAACGAACGCGCCGCCCGGAGCCGTCAATCCGGGCAGAAAGGGAAATCACCATGAACAAGTACGAGAACATCCTCAACCGCGTCCTCGTCACCCCGTACACCTGCGACAACGCCCCCGAGACCTGCTACCTGCTCCACGATCCCGGCACCGACCGTGTGTGCCTCACCACCTGCGGCAACCCTGTGTACTATGAGAGCATTGATGAGTACAACGCCGCCAACGACGACTGCATGGACTGCTACCACTTCGGCGACACCTACCCGAGCATCCTGGACTACTGGTTCGCGGTCGGCATCGACTTGCCCAAGTACGGCGACGACGACTCCACCCACGAGGTACTGCGCAGCTGCTTTGGCGCAGGCGCGGCCGAGTGGATCACCTCTCTCCCCCTCAAAAACCCGCACAGCGTGCAGATCGGCTACTACAAGCCCATCCTCGATACCCTGGATGCCACCCGCGCAGAAATCGCCCGCGAGCTCCTCCGGCTCATGATGGATGACGACGATCAGATCAGGCAGGACCGACGCCGCATGCCAGATGAGATCGCCGACGGCAGCGAACGCAGCCTCAAAGGCCAAATCCGCGGCCTGGATCGCGCGTTTGCCGTCGTGACCGGCATGACAACTGGACAGTGCCACATGAAAATACTGCTCGATACCCTGCCCGAATCCAATGAGCACGCCTGATCGCGTCTGCACCACCTGCGGCCAGCTGCTGCCCGGTAGCAACGCCAAGTACTGCTCCCTCGCCTGCTACCATGCCGCAATGCCCACGCTGCACCACCGCGCAATCTGCGCCAACTGCGGCGTGGGATTCAGCGGCCACATCCGCTCCACCCTGTGCCCGGTCTGCCGCGAGGCGCACAATCGCCTGCGCGCCCGCGCCAACAGATACCGCACGCGCCACGATCTCACTCGTAAGATCGGGAGCACTGACCATTGCGCCAACTGCGGCGCAGAATACACCGTATCCAACGGCGCACAGAGGTACTGCCCCGCCTGCGCGCCCAACGCAATCCTCGATCGCATCCGCACGCGCAACCGGATTGCCCAGCAGCAGTACCGGCAGCAGCATCAATCACCCGCACAGGGTAATAATCAAAAGGAGGAGTGATCCACATGCCCAAGTCGCCCTGGCCAACGACAGCCCCAGACCGCCTGGAGCGCGAAATGCTGGCCAAGTACCCTGATCTGGATGAGCGGATCAGCCGATCGCTTAACGCTGACGGCCCGCGCTGGCCAAACTGGTGCTACCTGCCGATGACTGATAGCTACTCGATCGTCACCGGGGCCGCCGAAGAGCGCGTTGCTACGTACCTGATGACTACGGCGGAGCGCATGGCCGATCTGCGCAAGCTCGCCGCGATCATCCCCTGGCGCGTTGCCAAGCCGATCTATCGATTTGATCCGGATTTGGCCGCCGAATTGATGGATAGTGCCGATGACAGCCGCATCCCCGCCGAGGTGCTCATGCGCCTGCCGTACCCGTGCGTATTCATCGAGTATTCGCCGGGCGTGGACGACTGCGAGGGGGTATTTGCATTTCTTGAGGCGGATGAGCGATACCCCGGGGCACTGGAGCTGCGCATGCACTACCTGTTTTCGGACGGCGCAATGGAGATTGTATATATACAGTATGATCTCGCTGGCCGTGACAGTAGTGTTTTTGCAGCCAAACAAGCTGCAGAATATGCCAAGAGCATGCGTAAGCTCGGCGGCCGGACGCTTGAGGAGGATTATACCCCAGAGGTTGAGCGGCGCATGTCGCAGATCGATACGCATAAGTATGGCCACATCAATATGATCCTCTACCTGTGCGCCGACGATCCGGATCTGCACCGCAGCGCACCAATCCCTCGGCAGCGCGGCCCGCGCAAGGATGTGGCCGCATACTCAGATCTGATCGACGTGGGCACTGAGCAGGGAGCGATCATTCGCCGCGCCCGGCAGGTCGTCGAGTCGCATACAGCCTCCGCCCCTGCCGGCACGCACAAGTCCCCGACCCCGCATGTACGCCGCGCGCACTGGCACCTCTACTGGATGGGCACAGGCCGCACGACTCCGGCCATCAAGTGGATCATGCCCATCTTCGTGGGCGGCGGCGACAAGCCCCGCCCGACAACTATCAACATTATTAAGGAGTGATATAATGCTTATACCTCTTACACAATATGCTGAAAAGCACGGTATAGCGCTTACCACGGCGCGCCAGCGCGCACAGCGAGGGTCATTCGTAAGTGCGGTCAAAATGGGGCGTGATTGGATGATCGACTCGGACGAGCCACTTGTTGATCGCCGGATCAAGTCGGGCAAGTATAGAGGATGGCGTAATAAGAGTGACGATTACGCCCAAGAGTAGCCGTAAGGCCGGATGCGTCCGGCCTTTTTGCTTGTTAATTTTGTTAATTTGCTCTCTTACCTATTGACAACGCGTCGCTAGAGGTGTATAATATACTCGTAAGGCAGGGACGAAAGCCCTTAAAAAGGAAGTGAGGAAATGAACGAGATGACGAGCGCCGAGCTCAATCAGTATCTTGAGAATATCGCAAAGCTGATTGAAGCGACTGCAAAGGATGCCGAAGCCGCTGCGAAGATCGTACGCGACAGCAAGGTCAAGGCATAAAAAAAGGGCCAGCGCCAAGTCGAAAAGCCGCTGACCCACACCCCATAAGGCGAGCCGGGAGCCTTACCCCGGCCACCTGCATTATAACAGAATGAGAAAGTGAAGTCAAGACACGCCCAACAGAAAGGATGGAATCCCATGACTATCACCCCCAACAGCCCCGCGAAGGACCTCCCGATCTACGACAAGGCGGTCGCCCGCTACCCGCACCTCGCCTACGCCCCCGATGCAAAAACGTTTTGCCTGAACCTCAGCTGTTGCCTGGCTATGGTCCCTGGCATCAAGTTCTCCGACTATTTCAAAATCGGCGCAGTCGCCAACGGATGTAACTGGCCCGAGTAAGACACTGATTCTAGTCAAGGCCCCCGGCAATTGCCGAGGGCCTTGCTCATAATATGCACAGCTTGTGCACAGTCTGTGCACACCTATGCCCCCGCCGAATCGCGAAATCTGCGACAATGGTTGTGGTGATCACCAACACACAACTATCATTGCGGAGGTGGAAACAATGGAATATACTGCTGGTAGGGGCACTACTGCGCTGGGTATGTAATGATGCCCGCAAACGCCTTTTCCGCTTGACGAGCGGGGTCGGATGTGATATGGCAAATTGTTCCACGGATATAAATTGACGTGTAAACGTCCACAACCGGCTAACGAGGAAACCTAAACCGCAAGGCAAGGCAATCTCGTGGGAAGCCCTGTAAAATGGGAACCTGTATCGACTATCCCTCGGAAGGGGAGTAGTGCGGAGATCGTCACCGCACGAAACGGGCGTTATCGCGAAAGCGATTAAGAAATAGTCAGCGCTATCGGAAACGATAGATTATGCGATCATCGGCACGGCGCTGGGCGGCCTGGCTGTGGCTGGCAACGGCCTGCTGGGCGGTCTGAACATGGGCGGTACTCGCAATGTCAACGTCAATGGCGAGGACGGCTGCTCGGAAAATCATCTGGTCAACCGCTACGAGGCGGCGCAGGCGGCGCGCATCGCGGAACTGGAGACTGCGGTCAAGCTCCGCGACGCGAACACCTACACCGACCAGAAGTCGCTTGAGATGTACAAGTACATCGACGGCAGGCTGCGCGGCATGGAGGACAAGATCTGCGATCAGGCCGTCGTCAACCAGCGTACTGCCGACTCCTTTGCTCTCGCCCAGGCGGACCTCGCTGCGGTGAAGGCCGATCTGCAGGGCCAGATCAAGATGGAGGCCGAGCGGCGCTGCTGCGCGGACAACGCGATCATTACCTACGCCAATGCCACTTACTATCCTAAGCAGGTGGCCGACGTAACCGTGGGTACTGCCACCACGGCGCAGACTCTGTACAACCCCATCCCCAAGTGCGGAGGCTGCTGCAACAACTAAGCGATTCGGCGGGGCGCTTGCGCGCCCCGCCATCCGAAATGGAGGCGTGATCAATGGTAAGCGCACAGCAGATCAAGGCGGGCGTGGGCACATATCTCGAGACTAAGATGATGCCCAGGCTGGATAGCAAGCGCCAGTTCATCCTCGGCATGGCCTACTCCCTGGGTGCGGCGCGCATGGATCAGATGATTGACGCACTGCGCGGCAATCAGATCGTGCAGGCGCTTGGCATCATCGACGAGGCCGGGCAGGTGGATATCGACGCGCTGTACAATGCAGCGCATGCGCAGATGCAGGCGCAAGGCAAGTTGGCGCTGGATATTCCGCTGCTTGGGAGCTTCACGTTCGACGGCAGCGATCTGCGTGAGCTACGCGATTGCATTGCGCGGCAGGAGGTGTAAGCATGCATCAGATCCCGGAGATCCTGCACGACATGTGGGGCAACCTGATGGAGGCGCAGGACAAGATCGATACGGCCTACGAGATGGCCGGCAAGCACAAGGCGGCTGCGGATTGGTACAAGGTGATGGCTGCACAGCACCTGGAGTTCAACCGCATGGCGCATAGCATGGTGGCCGATAAGATCGCTAAGTGCGAGGCCGCCGAAACTACCACCGAGCGCGAGCGCGGCAAGCTGGAGAGCTGGTCGGATGATCTGGCCATGCTCCAGGCCAAGACCGCGCGGGTCCGCGCGATGGTGGAGGAGTACAAGTAATAAGAGCCCGGCTTTTGCCGGGCCTTTTCATTTGATGCATCATTAAGTGTGATATACATTATTTACTCGATGATACATTAAACGGGTGGACTGTGATTTCGACCGTGCTGAGCTTGTCGTCGTGGTTGTTTCCGCGCTCGGATTTGCGGAATGTGATGTGGTCGATGAGCTGGCGGAGGATGCGGTTCTTTTCCTCGGCAGTGGATGCGGCTGCAAAAGACTTGAGCGCCTCTCCGCAACGCGGAGCAATCGCGCGGATCAGCGCGTCCGGATCTGGCTTTTCCGCCTCTGTTTCGAGGTGTTTCAGTTCTTCGCAGGCGGCATTGATTTGGGAGGCGAGTGCCGCGGAGCGCTGCAGATATGTTTCGTCGTCGTATATTCCGCGCTCGAGCAAGTCGCAGAGCTTGGCGCGTTGTGATTCGAGCTGCGTAATGTGTTGCTTGGCATGGTCGCGAGCTATATCAGCTTCGCGGCTTTCTGCTTTTTCCGGCGCTGCCGGGTACGATACACACCATGAGCGTAGGACGTTGAGCACTGCGTCGGTCAGCGCCTTGATCGAGCAGCCGTAGTTGGTGCAGCCCTGCGTGCGACATGTGATGCGATCTGGATATCGCGTTCCGTCCGGGCGGAGGGTGCCTGGCGTGCGCACCATGTGATGGCCGCACAGCGCGCAATGGACGAGACCTGCGAGTGGGTTCTGGGTTGGCATGCCGACCCGCTTGGGCATACTCCCCTCTCTGCCTGTGCAATTCGCTGCGGCAAAGAGCTCATCGCTCACAATCGGGTCATGGTATCCTCGGACGCAGATAGGATCGGCGTTGCGCACGCGCTTGCGCTGCTTCGCGCCGTACTCGTCGATGCCGACGATGGTTTCGACTCGCTTGGCCCAGGTGACGTATCCCTTGTAGATGGGATTGCGGATCATGCGGGCAATCGTGTGCTGCGCCCATTGCTTATCCATCTGTGTGCGCACACCCATGGCATTCAGGCGCGCTGCAATCCGCGCGCCCCCATCGCCGTGTGAATACCAGTAATATACCTGACGGACGATCTCGGCCTGCTCGGGGACGATCTCGAGCGTCCAGACTCCATCCGGTCGACGGATGCGGCGATAGCCATACGGCGGTCGGCTGGCAATGTACCGTCCCTCCTTGGCCGCGCTTGTGCGCCCTGTCTGTATACGTCTGGTTATAGTCTTATACTCGCAGCGTGACATGAAAAGTAGAAACTCAAAATGTACCTCGTCGTTCGCGGCGCTCGGGTCGTATGTCTCCCGCGGCGTGATGATCCGAGTCCCGGAATACTTGAACGTGCTTGCCACAGTAGCCTGATCATGGATGTCGCCTCGGGCGAGGCGCTCTACCTCCATTACCAGCACGCCCTCATACTTGCGCGCGGCCACATCGGCGAGCAATTGACGCATCTGCGGACGGTTGGCAATCGACTCGCCGGAGACGATCTCACGATATATCTTGGCGATCGGATAGTCCATCCGCCGGGCGAGCTCCTTCAGCGTGCGATCATGCCGGGCGAGGGTCTCCCCTTCGCCGCGGGCCTCGGCCTCCATGTCCTTGCGCGACTTGCGCAGGTAGATGCAGTATGCCATGTGATCCCTCCTTTACGGCGTGCGCACCCAGCCCACGTTGGGGTTGGTGATATCGATGACGAGCAGCAACATGACAAACAGCACCAGCGCGGCGCAGGCGATGGCCAGCACGCGGAGCCAGCGGGCATAGATGGCGCGCTCGGCGGCGAATTGCTTGTCCCTGCTGTCCAATGCAGCGCGGAAACGATCCTCGATGCGCTGAAGCAGCTGCTGATAGGATGCGGACATCTGCGCGTAGTCCTGTCGGGTGGGCATGTCGCGCGGGCAGGTGTGGCAGGTATCCACGGTCGGCTGCTCGGGCTCATCTGGCTGTGGCGCCTCGGCGGTTGCACCCTCGAGCGCATCTCTGATGGCCGTGGCAGTATCCGTGGTCGGATTGCGCGTCTGGCCGGACATCACGCGATTGACGGTGCCGAGTGGGATACCGCTCGCGTCCGCAATCTGCTGATTGGTCATGCCACTTGCTTGTTTCAGTTTTCGCAATTCATCCATTTTTTGCGCCTCCATCACATAATTATCATATACAATGCGTATCCATCATATATGGTAATACACATATCTCTCTGCCATCTTATCTGTATATTGCTATCATCGAGCCATCGTGTTACAGTGGACTTAGCCAATAGCAAGGAGGATACAATGATGCAGCATGTGATCAACCGCGCCCACGTCACCGTCCACGAGTTGCCCGACATATGCGCCACCTACGATCCGCGCACCCGGACCCTCTATGAGAATCGGGGTGCGCAGACCGGGGCGAAGGTCATCCTCCTGCTGCCGATTTGTCCGGCTCAGCAGCGTTGAGCTCGTCGATCGCCTGCCGGGCAATGTCAAATTCACTCCCATTATTGGAGTAATGGCCATAGCGTTTTTGCGCGAGTGCGATTGCTTCTTTATCAGTTATTGGTTTATTGATTTCTCTATTTGAGGCCGCCACACGTGCGGCCTCATGGTCTGTAATCCACGTTAACAGCTCCTGCCCCGGCGCATCAAGTGAATCGTAGACTCTGGCCACATGTAATGCTGCCGGACTCAGTGCGTTTGTTGGTGCCAGCGCGTCGGCATCTTCTGCCCAATCCATTAAATAAGGTACTGATACATTCAGCGCCTTGGCAATTTGATCGATTGCGTCAATCGGCACTCCACGATTACCTGATTCCCATTCTGAGACCGTGGAGTTGCTTACACCAAGTATTTTGCCAAATTCTGATTGAGACATCCCGTTGCGTTTACGGATGTCTCTGATCTGATCGCCTACCGCCATATCAATCACCTCCTTACAATTATATTATACTCTTGAATTTCGAAAATGTCAAGAAAAAAATTCCCGGAAAACGAAAATTAGGTATTGACATTTTCGGAAAACGGGAATATAATAAAAATATCCCGGAAAACGAAAACACAGGAGGTGAGAATATGTTGATGCACGAGAAGCTAAAGGGTTATATCACTACCCAGGGCCTAAGCCAAAAAATCATCGCGAAGAATGCTGGATGGACAGAATCTAAGCTCTCGCTTATGCTGTCTGGTCGTCGCAAAATGACAGTAGATGATTACGAGGCACTGTGTAAGGCAATTGCAGTTTCGCCGGCACGATTTTACGCCGAACACAGCCAGGCGCAAAATTAAAGCCGCCCCGAAGGGCGGCAAGTGCAAGGCAGATTAGAATCCGAGGCCAGCGTAAGTGGAGAACGTCACGGTGCCATTCTCGACCACGATAGTCCAACCTTCCTCGAGCGTGATTTTCGCGACAGTATTATCGGCATCTACACGATAATCATATACGCGAGTATCGTAAGACTTGGGCAGCGCAGAGTAGCACTCGACAGATGCACCCCACTCAGCATCGGACGTGAGGGTGTAGGAGCCCGCGGGGATATCAACGCCAACGGTGTAGGTGCCCTGGGGGACGGGTACGGACTTGTACTCGTCCGAGCCAAAGAGCAACAGATCAATCTGCTGACGCAGCTCAATCAGCTCTTGCAGCGACATGCCGGTGAGATCAACCTCGGCGCATGCCAGCACGGGCAGGGACAGCACAGCAAGGACCAACAGTACAGACAACAGTTTCTTCATGGGTAACTCCTCCTTTGATTATTGTATTTAACATTATATCACATGGAGGACGAGATGACAAGAAGCAAGACCAAAAAGGAGGACAAAAAATGAACGAGATCATGGTATTTGACCACGAGCGCTTTGGCCGTATCCGCGGCATCGAAATCGACGGCGAGAGCTGGCTGGTGGGCAAGGACGTGGCCGAGAGGCTGGGGTATGTGAACACCAAGGACGCGCTTGCATCGCATGTCGAAAGCGAGGACAAGCGAATCCTCCAAAGGTCGGAAAACGCGACCTTTGAAAATCAAATCCCGAACAGGGGATTGACCATCATCAACGAGTCCGGCCTGTACAGCCTGGTGCTGAGCAGCAAGCTGCCGGAGGCCAAGGCGTTTAGGCACTGGGTGACGCACGACGTACTCCCGGCGCTGCGTAAGACCGGCGAGTACAAGCTCAAGCGCAACCCCGTCGACGACGAGACCCGCAAGAAGCTGGCCGACGCGAAGGTGCGCAACGCCCAGAGCCGACAGGCGGCGCTATGGATCAAGATGGCCGAACTGAGCGGCAGCAGCGAGGTGCACAAGCAGATTTGCGCGGCCTATGCCAGCAAGGCGCTGGAGGGCGAGATGGTACTCCCGCTGCCGGCCGTCGAAAAGACCTACACGGCGCGCGAGGTTGGCGACAGGTACGGCGTGAGCGCGAATCGGATTGGCAAGCTGGCCAACCGGCACGGGCTGAAGACCGCCGAGTACGGCATGCTGGTGATGGACAAGGCCAAGGGCTGCAGCAAGGACGTGGAGAGCTGGCGCTACAACGAGCGCGGCGTGCAGGCCATCGGCGAGCTGCTGCAGGCGGGCGACTGAGATGTCGAGGCAGCATTACAGCTCAACCGGATACCGCGCCGAGCTACGGCGGCTGGCGAAGTACAAGAGCCGGATCACGCCGCAGGAGATGCGCACGCTGCGCGGCCAGATCAAGGCCGGAGACATCGATGCGGCTTGGCGCGGATTGAACAAGATCATGGCGCGGCAAGCGGCCAAGCCACCGGACATAAGTTGAGGCGGAGGTGATCGGGATGGCAATTATCGCGGAGTATGTCGCGGACAACGGGATCAGAGTCCGGGTTGCGGACGATTGCTATTTGTCGGGCATTGAGCTGGAGCAGCGAGTTGCACAGGCCAATCGGACGATACTGGAGGTATTCGCGGAGGCCTACCTGCGCGAACAGCGCCGATGCGCCGAGGCAAGAGAAAGGAGAATGCGCGGTGAGACGATACGACCGGATTATGCAGGCAATTGGCCTGGGGCTGAGCGATAGCGAGATCGCGGCAAGGCACAAGACGGACGGCGCGACGATCCATGTGTACCGGATGGTGCACGACGGCAATCTGCCGGTGTACACGATGGCCGAGGGCAAGCACGATTACGAGCTGCACTGGCGCTGGCGGCGGGGCTGCGAGACCATCGCCGACCGGCTGGCAAGGACGATAAAGGGGTGGCATGCGTGATGATTGGATACAGCGTACTGAGAGCAGCAAGCGACAAGCGCCTGGCCGAACTGGCGGCCTACTGGGCCAAGGAGGCGGCTGGGGCGCGGACAGATGACGAGCGGCAGGTGTGCCAGAGGATGCTGGCCAAGTACCAGGGCGAGATCGAGAGGAGGGCGAGCAATGGAGGATATGGAGATAAGCACCTATGAGCTTGGGCAATGGGTGCTCCACTGGCTGATACGGGCGGAGTTGGCGCGAACTGCCGGCGAACGGCTGGAGTGCCAGAAGATGATGCGCATGTACTGTGATGAGATTGAGAGGAGGGAGACCAATGGCCGAGACGGCGAGGGTGATTAAGCTGGTGGGCGGCGGCGCGGACGCGCTGCGGCAGGCCATCGAGAGCGGCGTGATGAGCGTCGAGGCCCGGCGAATGGCCGAACGCGTGCTGGCCGAGAACGGGGCGCTGCGGCGGAGAAATGCGGCGCTCGAGCTCGAGAACCGCGATCTGAAGCTGCTCAACGGCCGCTACCGCGATCTGGAGATGCGCACGATCGACCAGGCGGTGCGGGCGCAGGACGCGGGCGCGGCGCGGCGCGACTGGCGCAGGACGATCTACGTCAGCGTCTTCAGTGCGGGGGCGGTGGCGGCCATGATGCTCACGATCATGGCGCTGATCGGCTGCTGATGCGGCGGGAAATCTGTGACCGCTGTCGGCGTGCCTGGAACGTAAGCGCGCAGCGGGACTGCACGGGCGGATACATCTGCCCGGAATGCGAGCAGAAAATGAAAAGGAGGGAAAACAGTGGAACCAAGAAAAAAGCGCCTGAACACCGAAGAGCGGCAGGGCGTGATGACCCTCGACCTGCTGACAAGGAGCTTTGACGCGGCGATGGGATTCCTCGACAAGCGCTTCGCGGACTACAAGTACCTGAAGCGAGACCTGGGGCTGATGAAGAGCGCGCTGCACAGCCTGCTCAACCACCTGGCCAAGACGGTGGACGCGGACTCGATCGAGGTATGCAGGCGGCAGAGCCGGGACTACCGGATCGGGATCGAGCGCTGGACTCCGGTCAAGCGCCCGAACGAGATCATCATGCTGGCGGAGGAAGAGCACATGCTGTTTCGCCTGGCGCTGGAAGAGCGGTGCAAGATGTGCCTCAAGAGCGGGCGCGAGTACAAGGAGTGCGAGCTGCGGCGGCTGTGTCTCAAGTATCTGGAGGTGCCGGATGACGAGGGAATCTACGAGGGCTGCGAGTTTGCCGGGTACGAGATCAATCCCGCGCCGGAGCGATATAATCGGCCGAAAGAACTCTAAAAAAGAAATCCCAGACGGCTGCAACCGCCCGGGAAATCCGCAAGGAAAGAACAATGGGAATAGTGCAAGGAGAGTGTATCACAGATGTATGATTTTGTCAATACTGGCGACAACCTGCAAGAAATCTGCGAGGCGCTGGAGCACGTAGTGAACGCGCTGGATGACCTGCGCAAGCTGCTGCCCAATGAGGAGTCCACCTATCAGGTGTACAGCGACATGTGGTCTGAGGCGCTGATCGAGGAGAGCCGCAGGCTGATTCGGGAGGCCGACGCGCTGAGCCGTCAGTACGAGGAGATGAGCCTATGAGCTACGATGCAATCGCGGACACGCGCATGCTGACCCACGACGAGTGGCTGGAGCTGCGGCGCACGGGCATCGGCGGGAGCGATGCGGGCGCGATCATGGGCGTGAGCCCCTACAAGGGCGCGTTCACGGTCTGGGCGGACAAGATGGGCAAGCTCCCGCCCATCGAGGACAACGAGGCGATCCGGCAGGGGCGCGACCTGGAGGACTACGTGGCCAGGCGCTTTGCGGAGGCCAGCGGCCTCAGGGTACGGCACGAGTACAGCATGCTTCGCAGCGTGGAGCACCCGTGCATGCTGGCAGACATCGACCGGCGGATCATCGGCGAGCGGGCCGGGCTTGAGTGCAAGACCAGCCGGGACATTACCATGGCGCGGTATCGCAACGGCGAATATCCGATGGAGTACTACTGCCAATGCCTGCACTACCTGGCGGTGACCGGGTGGGACTGCTGGTATCTGGCGGTGCTGGTCTACGGCACGGACCTGCTGATCTACAAGATTTGCCGGGACGAGGTGCTGGACGACATCGAGGCGCTGATCAAGGCGGAGGAGGCCTTCTGGGACAGCCACATGCTGATTCCCGACAACCCGCCTGCGCCGGATGCGCTGGATTCGACGGCGGCGGCGCTGGGCAGCGTGTATCCCTATGAGGACGGCGCCACGGTGTGCGCAGACCAGGAGGCCGACCGGGCGCTGACCGAGCTGGCCGAGCTAAAGCGGCAGAAGCGGACAATCGAGGCGCAGATCACTGGCCTCGAGAATCAGATCAAGGCGGCGATGGGCGAGGCCGAGGTGCTGGCCGGGACGAGCGTGTCCGCGACCTGGAGATCGAGCGAGCGGACGACGATAAATAAGAGCAAGCTCATGGCGCTCTATCCGAGCATCAACCTGGACAAGATTTGCGACCGAAATATACAACGGCGATTCAGCCTGAAGGAGGACAAGAGCAATGGGACGACTGACTAATCAGATTGCGGAGCTGCCGATGGCGGACTTCGCCTTGAGCGAGACTGCGGAGATCATGCGGCGCACGATGGAGGCGCTGAGCGGGGCGAGCGAGCTGCCCACGGCCAAGATCAAGGTGCCTGCGGGCGGAGGCAAGGCCTTCGAGATGCCGGGCGATGACGGAGCGGATTATGCCAAATCGTTCGACGGCGTGATCCTGGCCTCGGCCTTCACCAACGCCTACTGGGACAAGCCCTACGGCTCGGGCGGCGACCAGGCTCCGCTCTGTGCGAGCCATGACGGGATTAGCGGATGGGACGCAGACGGCATGGAGCATGTGTGCCGGACCTGCCCGCGCAACCGGATGGGCAGCAAGGACGGCGGCCGGGGCAAGGCCTGCCGAAACATGGTGGAGCTGCTGATATTGCTCGAGGGGCAGGCACTTCCGGTACTTCTGCGGGTGCCGACGATGAGCGTGGGCAACTACGCGCAGTACGTGGCGCGGACGCTGAGCCCGAGGGGGCTGCAGCCGTGGGATGTGGTCACGAGCTTTTCGCTGGTCGGCGCGACCAACGCGGGCGGCATCGGATACAGCCAGATCACGTTCGGCTGCAAGGGACGCGTGGACGCAGCCGAGGCGGCTCAGCTTCGGGCGGCGGTCCAGCCGATGATGCTGGACGCGGGAACGGATAATGACAAGGAGGGCGAGTAAGATGCAGCTTGTACAGGGTAATACGGTGATCGTCGCGGGCATGGCCGTGGGCGAATTCAAATTCGGCGAAGCGGGCGAAAAGCGGACTCCGAGGTGCTCCTTCTCAATCTATCTGGGCAAGGACAAGGATGGCGCGGGCAAGTACGCCAACTGCGTCGCCTGGGGCGGCCTGGCGCAGTACTGCAGCGGGATCAATGAGCGTGACACGGTGCTGGCCTGCGGCAGGGTGGATGAGCACGAGTATCAGGGCAAGCGGTATCGCACGCTCAACTGCGACTTCGTCGTGTACTTGCCGACCGGCGGTGAGCAGGCGGGAGACCAGAGGCCGATGGGCAAATTCCAGCCGGTCGATGACGGGGAGCTGCCCTTCTGAGGGCGCTAAAAGGAGGACTAGATCATGGCAACCTACAGCATTACGGGTACCTGCATGTACTGCGGCCAGATGGCCACGCTCAACGCCAGCGAGCCGATGGAGGGCGCGGAGGCCAACAAGTATATCACGGATCACTGCTCCTGCGATGGAGCGCGGCGGGCGAGGCGCACGGGCGAGGCACACGGCAGCGTGGACTATCTGTTCGGCGAGGACTGCGTGCGGCTGGGATTTCAGCCGGAGTCGATCGACGTGTGCTCTATCCTCAACGTGCTGATCGACGAGATCAAGGACGGCGTGCTGGTCGAGGTCACGGCCAAACTGCCCAGCGGAGACACGTGCAAGATCAAGCTCGATAACGAGGGCGATCCGCAGGTGTCGCGGACGCTGAAACGGACGAGGACGATGTAGAGGACATGGCGCTGCATTACTTCGACGTTGGCGTAGCCCAACGGTGCGGGGTCAACGCGGCGATCCTCCTGAGCGACATCCAGTACTGGTGCGAGCGCTCCAGGGGGGATCCCGCGCACCTGCGCGAGGGCAGGGTGTGGATGTGGTCGAGCCTGGACGAGTTTGCGCGGCGACACCCGTATATGAGCTTCGCTCAAGTGCGATTTGCGCTCCAGCAGCTCCGGCAGAATGAGATGGTGCTTACGCTGAGACACCGTGGTAATAGCACGATCTGGTATGCCCCAAGTCAGGTGTCACCCATCGCACCTGAGGTGTCATGTATAGCACACGAGGTGTCACCCATCGCACCTGAGGTGTCATGTATAGCACCTGCAGGTGTCACTCATCGCAAACCTACTACTATACATAATAGAGAGAGAATAGAGAATACATTAGAAACCAATAGAGATAATGTGGGTGGTAATAGTAATGTCTCTCCTCCTAATGTAGTGGCACGGGATGAGGAAGAGAAACCCACCCATCCCACAATCGATCAGGCCAGGGAGTACGCCAGGGCGGCAGGCCTGAGAGTGGACGCAGAGGCCTTTGTCCGGGTCAACGAGGCAAGCGGCTGGAAGGACACGCAGGGCAGACCGATCCGCGACTGGAAGCGATGGCTGGAGGGATATGCGCTGAAGCATCCGGCCAGCGTCGGCGAGGAATGGCAGGGTCATAAGCTGGAGTTTATCTGAGGGGAGGCAAGGTAATGGAATCGATCGGAAATATCCTGGGCGGCATGGGGCTGCCCGAAGGCAAGGAGACGGACGAGTACACGCGGCAAAAGAAGCTCGTGGACAGCTACAACGCGACCGAGGGGACGCTCCACATGCTGGACGGGTATGAGTGTGCGAAGTGCAAAAACAAGGGGCAGATCGCCATGCTGGTGCCGGATGGGCGCGGAAACTGGGTACAGGGACAGGCGCTATGCGAGTGCCAGAGGGTGCGCAACGCCATCAAGCGGCTGCGCAGGAGCGGCCTGGAGCAGAGCATGAAGCGGCTCAAGGACTTCGCTGTCGAGCAGCCGTGGCAGGAGGCGATGCTGGCCAAGGCGCGGGAGTACCTGGCGCAGGACAAGGGCGGCAGCGCATGGTTCTACGCTGGAGGCGCGGTGGGCAGCGGCAAGACGTTCATCTGCACCGGCATCGCGCGAGAACTGCTCCACGCGGGCAGGCAGGTGGTGTACATGCCCTGGGTCACGGAGGCGGCGAGGATCAAGAGCCTGGCCAACGAGCAGGAGCAGGACGAGGCGCTGGGGCTGTTTCGGAGCTGCGAGGTGCTGTATATCGACGACTTTTTCAAGCCGACGACGCTTCAGGCCGCGCCGACCGGCGCGGACGTGCGAATCGCCTATGACATCATCAACTACCGGTACAACAATCTCTTGCCGACGATCATCAGCTCGGAAAAGTACCTGACGGAGCTGCTGGACATCGACGAGGCGACCGGGAGCCGGATCTACGAGCGCTGCCGGGGCCATTACATCAACGTGCGGCGCGGCGAAGGCCGGAACTATCGCATGCGGGAGGAGGACGAGCTGATATGAGGGGCAGGCAGACGAGCCTATTTCCGGAGGCAAGGCAGCGCCCGGTGGACAACTACGCCAACAGGGGCCTGAGCCTGGAGCGGGCACTTGAGCGGCAGCACGAGGAATACAAGGCGCAGGGCAAGGCACTGATTACGAGGCAGTACGACCCAAACGTGGTAGTCGAATTTCCGCTGGCCCGGATCATCGGCCGGGCAGCGGTGGACTATGTCGGGGTGCTGCCCGACGGGCGCTGCGTGGCGTTCGATGCCAAGGATTGTGCAGGCAAGAGATTGGAGCTCAGCCGTCTGCAGCCCCATCAGGCGGCGTATCTGGCCAGCGTGCAGTGTTTGGGCGGCCTGGCGGGCGTTCTGGCGCGGTTTGAGCGCGAGCGGGTATATTGGGTGCCGTATGATCTATGGGCGGCTCAAATGGGCTTGTGCGCGGCCGGAGAGGGCAAGGCGCGCAAGTCGATCGCCGAAAGAGATCTAGGCGAAGAACTCAGAGTGTATGGGTATGACTGGATGGGGGTAGTGCAATGACGAGTAACGAGTACGCGAAGGCGCGCAAGGAGATATGCATGAGGCTTGGCCGGTGCGTAGTGTGTGTACACAATCCGCATACTGCAAACAGCCAACTGTGCACAGAGTGCGCGGCCAGAGCGGCAGCACGGCAGGCGGCACGCAAGGCCAGACGCGCGGAAGCAGGGCTGTGCCTGAGATGCGGCAAGCCAGTGGACGGCGAATATAAGCATTGTACGGCGTGCCTGGAGCGCGAGCACCAGCTCAAAGCGGCGCGCAAGGCGCAGAAGGAGGGCGAGCATGCAGCAGAGTGATAAGGAGCTGGTCGAGGCGCTGCGGAGACGGGCAAAGGCCATGACGGCGATGTATGGGGGCTACGGGTACGATACCGCCGAGCGACTACAGGTGGCCGCCGACCGAATTACAGAGCTGGCGCAGGCCAATCACGATATACGGCATCTGTGGTACAAGGGCAAGGAGATGTGCGCGATCTGCGCACACAAGTGTACCAACGTCGAGGCGGACAGCTGCGGCGAGTGCAAGCGAGAGTGCCCTTGCCTGGTGTGCGAGGGCGAGAATTGGGAGGAGGCAAGGGACAATGGCTGAGACGCTGCACGAGATGGCCGTGAGGCTGGTGAAGGGCGTATACTGCGACTATCAGTGCGGTGAGGGTTGCGGGCACTGCCCGTTGAGCAAGCTGCGCAGTAAGACCGGTGTATGCCTGGTGCGCAGGATCGCGAAGGTGGACAACTGCGAGGAGCAGATCGAGGGGCTGCGGGCCTGGGCAAAAGAGCACCCGGTGCCGAGGTATCCGACGTGGCGAGAGTGGCAGAATAGCATGTTC
>CAVCBD010000032.1:0-20117 GCA_963599935.1 Acutalibacteraceae bacterium
CAGGTCCACGAGGCCATGATGACGAGCATGGACAACCTGTACTTTGAGAGCGCGGGCACGATTCTGTCGCTCGTCACCGTGGGCAAATACCTCGAGACGCGCAGCAAGTCCAAGACCGGCGGCGCTATCGAGGCGCTCATCGATCTGGCGCCCAAGACTGCGACCGTCGTTGCCGATGACGGCACCGAGACCGCTGTGGACGTCGACAGCATCCTTCCCGGCCAGGTCCTGCGTGTGCGCCCCGGCGAGTCTATCCCTGTCGACGGCGTGGTACTCGAGGGCGCGTCGGCCGTGGACGAGAGCGCGCTCACCGGCGAGTCCATCCCCGTGGAAAAGACCGCCGGCGACACCGTCAACGCCGCCACGGTCAACCGCACCGGATCGTTTACCTTCCGTGCCACGCGCGTGGGCGCCGACACGTCGCTTGCCAAAATCATCCAGCTCGTCGAGGACGCCAATGCCACCAAGGCGCCTATCGCCCGCCTGGCCGATAAGGTCGCCGGTGTGTTCGTGCCCGTGGTGTTTGTGATCTCGGCCGTAACTTTTGTGGCGTGGATGGCACTAACCGGCAGCATAAACGAGGCGCTCACCTCCGCCGTGGCCGTGTTGGTGATCAGCTGCCCGTGCGCGCTGGGCCTGGCCACGCCCGTCGCCATTATGGTTGGCACCGGCAAGGGCGCCGAGATGGGCATTCTGTTTAAGAGCGCCGAGGCGCTGGAGAACCTGCGCAACGTGGGCGCTGTGGTGCTCGACAAGACGGGCACCGTCACCCGCGGCAAGCCGGCTGTGACCGACATTGTAGTGGCAGCGCGCGCCGACGGCACGCCTGCCATGAGCGAGAAGGCACTGCTGAAGCTTGCCGCCGCACTGGAGCGCCAGAGCGAGCACCCGCTGGCCGAGGCGATTATGGCCGAGTGTGAGACGCGCGGGATCGTCGCGCGCATGGTCGAGGACTTTACCGCCGTGCCCGGTCGCGGCGTCACGGCGCGCGAGGGGCAGAACGCCATCGCCGCCGGCAACGTGCGCCTGATGAACGAGCTGGGGGTCACCGTGCCCGCGGGCCTTGCCGAGCAATTTGCCGCCGAGGGCAAGACGCCGCTGTTCTTTGCCAAGAACGGCGAGCTTGCCGGCACCATTGCCGTGGCCGATGAGGTTAAGGAGACGAGCGCCGGAGCTATCGCCGCGCTGCGCTCGCTCGGCGTCGACGTGCGCATGCTCACCGGCGACAACCGCGTGACGGCCGAGGCCATCGCCCGACGCGTGGGGCTTACCAGCGAGCAGGTCATCGCCGACGTCCTCCCCGCCGACAAGGAGCGCCATGTGCGCGAGCTGCAGGATGCGGGCGGCAAGGTCGCCATGGTGGGCGACGGCATCAACGACTCCCCCGCCCTGGCCCGCGCCGACGTGGGCCTTGCCATCGGCACCGGCGCCGACATCGCCAAGGAGGGCGCCGACGTGGTGCTCATGCGCAGCGACCTCATGGACGTCGCCCGTGCCATCGAGCTCTCGCGCGCCACGATCCGCAACATCAAGCAGGACCTGTTCTGGGCGCTGTTCTACAACGGCATCGGCATCCCGCTGGCCGCAGGCGTGTTCTTCCCCCTCACCGGCTGGCAACTCTCGCCCATGTTCGGCGCCGCAGCCATGAGCCTGTCGAGTGTGTGCGTCGTAAGCAATGCCTTGCGCTTACGTTCTTTCCATCCATCAGTTGCGGTGAAATAGGGCGTAATATGCTGAGCTAAACCGCTTTATAGTCCGTATTCCACCGCAACTCTTAATACTCGATGTAAAGGAGACCATCATGAACTACGTAATTAAGACCGCTGGCCTCATGTGCGGCCATTGCGATGCTACCGTGGAGACCGCGCTGCTCAACGTGGCCGGCGTGACCGATGCCGATGCCGATCACGAGACCCAGACCGTCCAGGTGGAGTGCGCCGACACCGTGACAGCCGAGCAGCTCGCCGCCGCCGTCGAGGGCGCGGGCGAGAAATTCCACGCCCTGTCCGTAACCGCCGCCTAGCAACTGCCACCTGCCCCCTCAGAAGTTGCGGTGAAATACGGACTGTTGAGCCGCCCCAGGCCTTTAAACAGTCCGTATTTCACCGCAACTTCTGAGGGGCATCCGGAAGATCGACCAGAAACGAGGACTCGCCATGATGGCAGACCATAAATCGGTGACCCGCATGCTCAAGACGGCGCGCGGGCAGATCGACGGCATCCTGCGGATGGTCGAGGAGGACCGCTACTGCGTCGACATCTCCACGCAGCTCATGGCCACGCAGGCGCTCATCGCGCGCATCAACGCCGATGTGCTCAAGGCCCATATCGAGGGCTGCGTCGCATCTGCCATCGAATCGGGAGACGAGGAACTCAAGGCCGTAAAGCTCGCCGAAATCGAACGCGTCGTTGACAAACTCGCCAAGTAATTGGTGCATTGGGGTCAGGTTACTTTGCACCATCTTGGTGCATGGGGGACAGACTTGCGCCGCCAGAGGTGCAATGGGGACAGGTACGTTTGCACCACATTGGTGCAGATGACCTGTCCCCATTGCACCAAATGGGGTATAAAGGCGTGCAGCATATCGAATGAAAGGTAATCTGCATGGATAACTTTATGAAAGGTCGCAACGGCGCTGACGAGCTCACCATCGTGCTCGGCTTTTTCGGCATCATTCTTGCGATGATTGGATCGCTCGCACACATCCAGTGGCTCAGCTGGATTGCTATCGCCGTTATCGTGATCGGAGTGCTGCGTGGCCTGTCCAAAAACATCGACGCTCGCCGCAAGGAAAACGCCGCCTTTGTCGCCCAGACCGCGAACGTCCCCGGTCTGGGCAAGTTCGTCGCCAGCCTGGGCGGCGGCGCTGCGGCGGCCAACGCCTCGCGCGCAGCCGGCACCAGCAAAGAGGACCTGGAGCGCGCCAAGCGCACGGCCAAGAAGATGTGGAAGGGTCGCAAGACCACGGCCTACCTCAAGTGCCCCAACTGCGGCCAGATGCTCTCCGTCCCCAAGGGCAAGGGCAAGATTCGCGTCACCTGCCCCAAGTGCCACGCCAAGATGGAAACCCGCTCCTAGCAGCCACGCGTGGGACAAATTAATCAGGTTTGTCCCAAATCTTAAGTATTTGTTCGATAAAAAAGCCGAGGTCTCGTGTTGAGACCTCGGCTTTTTTGCGTGGGTCGACAGCATTCGACGAAAACTGTCGCCCCCGTCACGCCAGTGCCTACGCCACGCCGTCGCGGGCAAGCTCCTCGGCCAGCGCCTCTGCCGGCATAGCCATAATCGCGTCGAGTTCGGCGTCCACCTCAGGGATATGCTTGACCTTCAGCTTGCGCACCAGCTCGCCTCGGCACATCACGTGCATTGGCTCGCTCAGCGCCGACAGGTCGTCCAGCGGATTCTTACGCGTCACCAGAATGTCGGCCGCCTTGCCGCACTCGATCGTGCCGGCCTCGCCGCCCAGGCCCAGCAGCTCGGCATTGACCTGCGTGGCCGTATGCAGCGCAAACGCATTGCTCACGCCCACGTACTTGGCAAAGTACGCCACCTCGCGCCACATGTCGTACTGCGTCACGAACGGGCAGCTCGAGTCCGTACCCAGGCCTACCTTAACGCCGGCATCCAGCGCCGCACGAGCACTCTCGATAATGCCCGAGCACACGATGTCGCCGTTCTTCTTTTGCGTATCGGTCGAATGGGTCTTTTCCGGGTCGAGCAATACAAACGGCAGCGCCGGGCTGATCGTGCAGGTAACGCTGGGCGCACGTCCCTCGAGCTGCGTGCCCGCGGCGCCGCGGTACAGCTCCAGGATCTCGGGTGTCAACGGAGCGCCGTGCTCGATCGTATCGACGCCGGCCTCAAGCGCGGCCTTCACGCCCTCGGTGCTCTCGACATGAGCCATAACCGGCAGGCCCACCTCGTGCGCCGCCTTGCACGCCGCTGCGGCAACCTCCGCCGGCATACGCAGCACGCCCGGCTCGCCTACTTCGGTCGCGTCGAACACGCCGCCCGTCACGAACAGCTTGATGACATCGGCACCGCGCGCATACAGGTCTCGCACCTGCTCGGCTGCCTCGACGGGGCTGTTGGCCACCTGGGCGAACAAGCCCGCGCCATGGCCGCCCGGCACCGTGACGCCCGTTCCCGGCGCTACCAGGCGCGGACCCTGATACTTGCCGGCGTCGATAGCGTCGCGCACGGCAATGTCGGCAAACAACGGGTCGCCCGCGCCGCGCACCGTGGTCACGCCACTTGCCAGCTGCTGCTGGGCACTGCCCTTGAGGATGCGGCGGACGATGGCACGGCCCACGGGATTGTCGAGCTTCTTCATCAGCGCGCCCGCATCACCCGCCGAGACCGGCTTGCCCGAACCGCACAGATGCATGTGCATATTGATGAGGCCCGGCATGAGATACGCCCCTGCCAGGTCGATGACCTCGGCCCCCGCTGGAGCTTGGGCCACAGCGCTCGGTCCCATCCAGGTGATGATGCCACGCTCGACGACCACGGCCATATCGGGCTGCGGCTCCATATGCTCCGAACCATCCAGAACGGTCGCATTGATAAACAATGTGGGACGATCGGCAGATGCCATATCGAGCTCCTCCCTCACGATTAACTTGAACATTTGTTCATTATCACCTAGTCCCGCTGGATTGCTGCAGACGCATCGGTTAACGGAAGAAAGAGGGGATGTGGGGAGACGGAACACGTTGCAGTCCCACCCCAGCGACACCAGGGAAATGTCTCGATCTGTAACAGGTACAGGGTTATTAGGCCCCTTGATGTTACAGATCGAGACATTCGGTCGACGTTTCACCGGCTTGTCTCGATCTGTAACAATTACGAGCTCAAACAACCTCTAAACGTTACAGATCGAGACAAAACCTCTCAGCGCCCATACCACTGGCATCTCCACTCCTCAGCCAATTCAACCTGCCGAGGAATACCCGCCAGCCTCATCTTCTCGACCAGCTTCCCCGGGTCTTTGAGCTCATCGAACGTAAACCGAAGCACCTTGTGCCCGAGCATTGTCAGATGGGATTCTCGCTGACGCTCCGCCACAAACGGGTCGACGGGCTTCCGGCCCTCGCCGGCCTGCAGCGTATACTTCCCCTTTCCGTCGAGCTCGCCGATGATGCACGTCCCGTCCTCGAGCCGCCAGAAATAGTCGACGCGAAACACGTTGCTCGGATCAAGCGGGTCGCGAAACTCCACTTGCAACTGTGGCGCCGAAAAGCCGTACGCAATGAAGAACGCCCGAAAGCGAGACTCGCCGCCGTTTTCGGACAGCCCGTCCGCATACGATGCGATCACCTGTGCCCTGCGATACCCACGCCGACCATCGCAATCGGCGCGAAGCCGCTCACGTAACTCATCGCGCGACTCGCCTTTCGCCCGCAACGCCGAATCCGCAATCGCCAGTCCGTACGAAAACGGCGCGCGCAACAGGCAATCCTCCACGGTGCGCCAAAATGGAGTCACGCGTACGCCGTCGACATGCTCAAGCGGACCCGCAGCTTGAGGACGCAGCAGTCGGCACCCCGCGCTCAACGCTGCCGAGCAACCCGTCTTAACAAGAAAACGCGGACCGAGCAAATCATTCGGCACCTCCAGGCCCCACAGAAGAGCCGCGTCATATCCCCAAAACGCCCAATTGGGATGAAACTCCGCAAACCCCTTGATGGTCCGCAGCGCCCGCTCCGACGGCGTCAGCGAATCCCAATCATGCTGAAAACAGAACAGATACGGTTCGGGCTCCGCAATATCATCGGTCTCCACATGCCGTCGCAGCCACATAAGCTCGGCATTGTCGTGCGTCGCAAACAGTGCGCCTTGCTCAGCTGCCTCCGTGAGCCGGGCCAACATCCTGTTTCGAGCCATAGTATTGCGAGTCGGACGCTTATGTTTGAGAACGGTACTGGACACTTCCATCACCACCAAATTTGACAAACGAACTATTACAGCCGTCGTCGCCGCGCCAAACATCTCAATCTGTAACAGGAAGACGGCATCTAAGCCTCCAGATGTTACAGAACGAGATCTTTCGGCAGCGGTCCAACCCTTTGTCTCGATCTGTAACAGGTAGACCGGTTTTCGGCCTCTAACTGTTACAGATTGAGATTTTGTATCAACGGTCGACCTTCAATCTCAATCTGTAACGGGAAGGTTGATTTTTGACCGCCAAACGTTACAGATTGAGACAAACCAACGACGGGCAACCTTTTATCTAAATCTGTAACGATTAGACCGATTTTTGGCCGCTAGATGTTACAGGTCGAGAAAAACCAACGGATGTAAATCTTCCGTCTCAATCTGTAACAGCTACGGAGCAAAACGGTCCCTTGTTGTTACAGATCGAGACAAAACTAGGGACAGCGGCACATCGCCAGCCCCCACCCCTACTCCCATTCCTGCTCGTAAATATTGAGTGACTTCACGTATCGTCCCTGGACTCCCATGATGTCGCGGACCAGACGCAGGAAGAAACTGATGCACGAGGTGTCAAAACCGTCCTGTAGGTCCTCCGGATGCACCGCGCCCGGCCCATCGACCGCCGTGTCGCTCAGGCGTGCAATGTCGTACAGATAGAGCTGCCCCGCCGTCAGCCAGACATCGTCCACGCACGCGAGACGCACCGCAATCGCGCCATCGCTCCAATGCTCCTTTTGCACGATATGCGGGTCGTAGACATCAAAGCGGCGGTCAGTGCGCGTATCCTTCAGCGCAACCATGCCGGTTGCAGGATCCTTGTCCAAAATGCCAAAACGCGAGAAATACTGCGTGTCGTGCACCTGCTTAAGTCGCTCGAGCGAAGCGGGCGCAAGCGAGGCCGGCGGTTCCTCAACATACAGCTCCAGCAACGTCGCACCATGGCGATAGGGGCGCTCAAAGAGCAACCAATCGGTAAAAGCCATGTTGTAGGCCATAATTTCGTTTTGTGAGGGCTCGGTACAATAGCTGAGCCACGGATCGACAATGATCTCGAATTGCTCGCGAGCCGGCTCCAGGAATTGAAACTTCCGCAGCATCCAAAAGTGAGCCATATCGGCAATATCGTTGCCGACGGCTTCGACCAGCCGCGCTCGGTCAAAAACATGGTCAGTCATGGCATCCTCCTCAAACTGATGGACCTCAATTTGAGCTTACGAGGAAGACGGGGGCGCACGCCCAGCACAGGCAAAACAGGCCTCCGGCTGCAAACCAGATGCTGACCAAATACTTGACGGAATACTTGACCGAATATGCGTATCAGAACAAAACCGCAGGTAGACATAAACAGCACGCCCGTCCTTTTGAGCAAGACGCCCGCAGCCACCACAGAAATAACAGGTGGCCACAGCCCAAGAAGTCGCCAAATGAACAGTCAGACGTCAACGAATGAGCAAGGGCCCGCAAGGAGTGTCCCAGACTGCCGGCAGAAAAGGAACGTCCCCAGCGGCCGGCACTCGGGGACGTTCCTTTTGTGCCGGCCATTGGGGACAGCCCTAGGCAATTCAGTTGTGAGCGGCTGCCTTACAGCGCCAGCGCGTCGGCGACTTCGGCGGCGCAGGACAGAGCATCGGCCATGGCGTTCACCACGAGTGAGCTGCCGTTGCGGGCGTCACCGGCCACATACACCGGCGCGGCGTCGGCAGTGACACCGTCCACACGGGCCGCAAGATGCGAGCCCTCAGCGGCCATCACGGGCAGCGGGCGTCCTGCGGTGGCAACGGGCACGCCCACCGCATCGAACACGCCGTGCTCGGGACCCGTAAAGCCGCAGGCGATGAGCACCAGCTGCGCCGGCACCTCGTGCTCGGAGCCCGCAATGCGCTCGGGCTTACCGGCCGACCAGTCCAGGTCGACCACGCGCAGGCCCGCAGCCGCACCCTTCTTGTCCAGCAGCACCTCGAGCGTATCCACGCCCCAGGCACGCATCTCGCCACCCATGGCAGCGATAGCCTCCTGCTGGCCGTAGTCGGTCTTCTTCACGTTGGGCCACTGCGGCCAGGGGTTGCTCGCCGTGCGCTTATCGGGCGCCGCCGGCAAGAACTCAAACTGGCGCACGCTGCTCGCACCCTGGCGCACCGCGGTACCCACGCAGTCGTTGCCGGTATCGCCGCCGCCAATGACCACGACATCCAGGCCGCGCGCGTCAATGGCAGGCTCGCCGCCGTCGAGCACCGAGACGGTCGAAGCCGTCAGGTAGTCCACGGCGTACACTACGCCCGGGGCGTCGATGTTCGCAGCCGAAAGGCCACGCGGAGCACGGGCTCCGGCAGCCACCACGACGGCGTCAAAGTCGTCGAGCCTGGCGGCAACCTTGGGATCACTTACGTCGGCGTTCAGCTCAAAGACAATGCCCAGCTCACGCATGAGTGCCACACGACGCTCGACAACGGACTTCTCGAGCTTCATGTTGGGGATGCCGTACATGAGCAGGCCGCCCGGGCGGTCGTCGCGCTCAAACACCGTCACGCGGGCGCCGCGACGGGCAAGCTCCCATGCGGCCACCAGGCCAGCAGGGCCGGAGCCCACCACGGCAACCGCGGGCGCTCCCTCCCCCGCCGGCTCAAAGCGGCGCGGACCGCCGTTAGCCCACTCGTGGTCGCTGATCGCGCGCTCGTTGTCGTGAATCGTCGTGGGCTGGCCGTCGACCGAGCCCAGGTTGCACGCGGCCTCGCACAGCGCCGGGCACACGCGGCTCGTGAACTCGGGCATGGGCGAGGTGAGCGACAGGCGCTCGGCCGCCTCGTCCCAGCGGCCGCGATACACCAGCTCGTTCCACTCGGGAATCAGGTTGTGCAGCGGGCAGCCACTCGGGCGTGCCTTGCCAAAGCTCGCGCCCATCTGGCAAAACGCCACGCCGCACATCATGCAGCGGCTCGCCTGAGCACGGCGCGCGTCGTCATCGAGCTCCACGTACAGCGGATCGAAATCGCGCCTGCGCTCCTCCACGGGGCGAAGCTCGTGGGTCACGCGATCGATATCAAGAAAAGCACCGGGCTTACCCATGGCACTTACGCCTCCTTCTTGGTCGAAGCAACAGAGCTGGCAGCAGCGGCGGTCGCAGCACCAGCACCGGCGCCACCCGCCACATCAAAGCGAGCGACATCGGCAGCGTTGGCACGGCCGGTCACGATGTCAAACGCCAGCTCCTCGGCCTGCGCGTGCGTCTTACCCGCACCCTCGGCGGCGGTGACAATCGCCAGCACACGCTCGTACTCGGTCGGGATGACCTTCACAAAGTGCTTGCTCATCGAGTCGAAGCTGTAGAGCAGCTTAATACCGCGCGGGCTCTGCGTCGCGTCCACGTGCTTCTGGATGAGCGCGCGGATCTGCGCCAGCTCGTCGGCCGTCGGGGCCTTGAGCTCAACGCTCTCGTGGTTCACGCGGGCATCGAGCGTGCCGTACTGGTCAAAGACGTAAGCCACGCCGCCCGTCATGCCGGCGGCGAAGTTCTGACCGACCTCGCCCAGAATGAGTGCCAGGCCACCCGTCATGTACTCGCAGCCGTGGTTGCCGCAGCCCTCGACCACCACGGTGGCGCCGGAGTTGCGCACGCCAAAGCGCTGGCCGGCCAGGCCGTTGATAAAACCGCGGCCGCTCGTGGCGCCAAAGAACGCAACGTTGCCCACGATGATGTTCTCGTCGAACTTGTAGGTCGCACGCGGGTTGGGGCGCACGGAGACCTCGCCGCCCGAAAGGCCCTTGCCAAAGTAGTCGTTAGCGTCGCCGCACACGTTGAGCGTCACGCCGCGCGGCAGGAATGCACCAAAGCTCTGACCGGCCGAGCCATCGCAATCGATGGTGATGGAGCCGGCGGGCAGGCCCTCGGGATGTGCCTTGGTCACCGCGTTGCCCAGGATGGTACCCACGCAGCGGTTGACGTTGGCGATGTCGGCATGGAAGCGAATCGGACGCAGGTGCGCACGCGCATCGGCCGTGTAGGGCACAAACAGCGTGGAGTCGAGCGTCTTGTCGAGCTCGCTGTCCGCAGCCATCTGGGGCAGAAAGTGACGACCGTCGGCACCCGGAATGTGGGCACCGAACTCGCAGGTCGCGCTCGCCAGCACGGGCGACAGATCCAGCAGGTTTGCCTTGCGGTTGCCCGGCACCTCAATCTGACGCAGGCACTCGGGATGGCCGACCATCTCGTCGATGGTGCGGAAGCCCAGGCGCGCCATGACCTCGCGCAGCTGCTCGGCAACAAAGAGCATAAAGTGCTCAACGTGCTCGGGCTTGCCGCGGAAGCCGTGACGCAGACGGCAGTTCTGCGTGGCGATGCCGGCCGGGCAGGTGTCCTGCTGGCAGTCGCGCTGCATAAGGCAGCCCATGGAGATGAGCGGCATGGTCGCAAAGCCAAACTCCTCGGCACCCAGCAGGCAGGCGACGGCAACGTCAGTACCGTCCATGAGCTTGCCGTCGGCCTCGAGCACCACGCGCGAGCGCAGGCCGTTTTGCAGCAGCGTCTGCTGAGCCTCGGCAAGGCCGAGCTCCAGCGGCAGGCCGGCGTGCCAGATGGAATCGCGAGCAGCGGCACCCGAGCCGCCGTTGTGGCCGCTGATCAAGATCTTGTCGGCAGCGCCCTTGGCGACACCGGTGGCGATGGTGCCGACGCCGGCCTCGCTGACCAGCTTGACCGACACGCGCGCGCCGGGGTTGGCGTTCTTAAGGTCAAAGATGAGCTCGGCCAGGTCCTCGATGGAGTAGATGTCGTGGTGCGGCGGAGGCGAGATCAGGCCGATGCCGGGCGTGGACTGACGGACCTCGGCGATCCAGGGGTAGACCTTCTTGCCGGGCAAGTGACCACCCTCGCCAGGCTTGGCTCCCTGGGCCATCTTGATCTGAATCTCGAAGGCACTGCACAGGTAGCGGCTCGTCACGCCAAAGCGCGCGCTTGCCACCTGCTTGATCGCGGAGTTCTTGGAGTCGCCGTTGGCCAGCGGGGTCTCGCGGCGCGGGTCCTCGCCGCCCTCGCCGGAGTTGGAGCGGCCATGCAGGCGGTTCATGGCGATGGCCATGCACTCGTGCGCCTCTTTGCTGATGGAGCCGTACGACATGGCGCCGGTGTTAAAGCGGCGGACGATGTTGAGCGCGGGCTCGACCTCGTCGAGCGGCACCGGAGTGCGACCGCTGTCGTCAAAGTCCAGCAGGTCGCGCAGTCGCACGGCGCGGCCGGTGCGGTGCAGGCGGGCGCTGTACTCCTTAAAGGTGTCGTAGCTGTCCTCGCGGCAGGCGGTCTGCAGCAGGTAGACGGTCTGCGGATCGATAAGGTGATCCTCGCCGCCGAGCGGGCGCCACTTGGTAAGGCCCAGCGTGGGCAGCTGCTCAGGTGCCGGGCTCTTAAGGATGGCGAGCGCGGCGTCGTAGCGCTCGTTCTGCTCGCGCTCGACGTCCTCGACACCCATACCGCCCACGCGGCTCACCGTGCCGGCAAAGTACTCATTGACGAACCCCGTGGTAAAGCCCACCGCCTCGAAGATCTGCGCGGAGTGGTAGCTCTGCACCGTGGAGATGCCCATCTTAGACATGATGGAGACAATGCCCGCCGTCGCGGCCTTGTTGTAGTTGTCGATGCCCTGCTCGGCCGTCACGTCCAAGTCGCCGCGTGCCGCCAGATCGCGGATGCACGCGTGCGCGTTGTACGGATAGATGCCGCTCGCGGAGTAGCCCACCAGCGCCGCGAAGTCGTGCGGGGACACGGCGTCGCCGCACTCCACAACGATGTCGGCAAAGGTGCGCACGCCGGCGCGGATCAGGTGGTTGTGAACGCAGCCCACGGCGAGCAGCGATGGCACGGGCACCTCGCCCGCGGCAGCGCGGTCGCTCAGCACCACGATGTTCACGCCATCGCGAACCGCGGCCTCAACGTCCTCGGCAAGCTGCTTGAGTGCAGCCTGCAGCGCGCCCTCGCCGGCGTCGCGGCGGTACACGGCACGGAAGCGGCGGGTCTTAAAGCCCACGCGATCGATGGCGCAGATGCGGTCGAACTCCTCCTCGTCGAGCAACGGGCGCTCCAGACGCACCAGCTGGCAAGCGGCGCGGGAGTCCTCGAGCAGGTTGCCGTGATTGCCCAGGTAGAGCGTGGTCGAAGTGACCATATGCTCGCGCAGGGCGTCGATCGGCGGGTTCGTGACCTGGGCGAACAGCTGATAGAAGTAGTCGTAGAACGAGCGTGTCTTCTTGGACAGGCAGGCCAGCGGCGCATCGATGCCCATCGAAGCGAGCGGGGCCTTGCCCTGCTGGGCCATGGGGCGCACGACCTCGTCGACGTCGTCCCAGTGATAGCCGAGCTTTGCCATGCGCACGGCAGCGGGCACCTCGGCGTCCTCGGCCGGCGTTGCAGCAGCGGGCTTGTCAAGCGCGTCGACGGTCAGCGTCTCCTCGGCGATCCAATCGCGGTAGGGCTTTTCCTTGGCGTAGCGGGCGCGCAGCTCGTCGTTGTAGATCACGCGGCCGCGGGCAAAGTCGACCTCGAGCATCTGGCCCGGTCCCAGGCAGCCGCTCGTCAGGATATTCTCGGGGCGAACCTCGATGGTGCCCACCTCGCTCGCCAGCATAAAGCGGCCATCACGCGTCACGTAGTAGCGGGCAGGACGCAGGCCGTTGCGGTCGAGGGCGGCGCCCAGGGTGCGACCATCGGTAAAGGCGATGGCGGCCGGGCCGTCCCACGGCTCCATGAGCATGGACTGGTAGGCGTCGTAGGCGCGACGCTCCTCGCTCAGGCTGTCGTTGTGGTCCCACGGCTCGGGCAGCAGCATGGATGCGGCGCGCGTGAGCGGACGACCGTTCATAACCAGGAACTCGAGCACGTTATCCAGAATCGCGGAGTCGGAACCCTCGCGGTTGATGATGGGCATCACGCGCTCAAGATCATGCTGGAGCACGGGGCTGTACAGGTTGGGCTCGCGGGCGCGGATCCAGTTGACGTTGCCCTTGAGGGTGTTGATCTCGCCGTTGTGGATGATAAAGCGGTTGGGGTGCGCGCGCTCCCAGCTGGGCGTGGTGTTGGTGGAGTAGCGCGAGTGGACGAGCGCCACGGCCGTCTTGACGGCGGCGTCGTTGAGGTCGATGAAGAAGCGGCGCATCTGCGTGGCGACGAGCATGCCCTTGTACACGATGGTGCGCGAGCTCATGGAGCAGACGTAGAAGATCTTGTCGCGCAGGGCGAACTCGGCGTCGGCCTTCTTCTCGATGGTGCGGCGGCACACGTACAGGCGGCGCTCGAAGGCGTCACCGGCGGGCGTGTCGTCGGGGCGGCCCAGGAAGGCCTGCAGGATAGTAGGCATGCAGGCGCGTGCCGTCTCGCCCAGGTCGTGCGGGTCGACGGGCACCTCGCGCCAAAAGAGCAGCGGCACGCCGGCCTCGGCGCAGCCCTCCTCGAACACGCGACGGGCATCCTCTACGCCCTTATCGTCCTGCGGAAAGAACAGCATGGCCACGCCATAGTCGCCCTCTGCCGGCAGAATCTGGCCGCACTTTTGAGCCTCTTTGCGGAAAAAGTGATGCGGGACCTGGAACAGGATGCCGGCGCCGTCGCCGGTGTTCTTCTCGAGTCCCGTGCCGCCGCGGTGCTCCAAGTTGACCAGAATGGACAGCGCGTCGTCCAGAATCTGGTGATGGCGCTCACCGTTGATATCGGCAAGCGCGCCGATGCCACATGCATCGTGGTCGAATTCGGGGCGATAAAGGCCCTGCTGCTGAGCGGAATCTGCCTGCATCGCGATCCTCCCCTAGATATTAGACAGTCAGTTGAATAGGCATACTAGGAGCATCGCCGGCCCGTTGTGTTTCCCGCCCGTTTCGAAACAATCGCGTAACGCACGTCACAAATGGTCTCCCGGGGACGGCGGGGTTTGTTTTGTCTCAATCCGTAACACGAGGAGCCCATTTGGACGTCTAACTGTTACAGATTGAGATTTTCTGCAGGACGGGTGTCGTTTGTCTAAATCTGTAACAGATAGAGCCAACTTCGGCCCCCAGATGTTACAGATTGAGACAATTCCCTTTGCACCAATCTGGCCTGCCTGCGCTACAAGGCCTTTTTGGGGCATGCTTTGGTGCACTCCATACACAGAATGCACTCCGTGCCGTTGCGACGGTCGAGCGAATTGTCCGTCACGTCGACGTCCATCGGGCACACGCGCTTGCACTTACCGCACGAGATGCACTTGTCCTTATCGCAGGTAACGCGCACGACCGCCCGCTTGGACATGGGCTTTAAAAAACACCGTCACCGGGCAGATGTACTTGCAAAACGCACGGTTATCCTTGAGCGCAAACGCGAGCGCGATGCCCACCACGTAATAGATCGCATTGCCCACGATAAACGCGACCCACATAATGTCAGCGAGATTGGGCACGCCCAAAAGAAACAGTCCTCCCACAAACGTCAGCGACGCCACAAAGGTCACGTAGCGAAGCCAGCCAAACGAGCGGCGTTCATGCGTTGCAGGCACCTTGTACGGCAGCAAATCGAGCACCATCGCCGTCCAACACGCATAGCCGCACCAACCGCGGCCAAATACAAGCGGCCCAAAGATCTTGGCCACGGCGTAATGGATGGTCGCCGCCTCAAAAGAGCCTAAAAAGAGGTAGTACCAAAATCCCTCGATCTGCATATTCTCGTGACATAGAAAGCCCAGGTAGACGAGCATATATGTGCCGATAGCAAACTGAACGGCATGACGCGCGTACCTCCAGTTGGCGATATAGAGCGCCGTACCCGCGGCAAGCGCCGTGCCAATGTAGGAGAAATTGCCCAGATAGAACAGGTTGCCCGTGGCACGCCACAGAACAACCGCGACCACCTCGAAGACGATCCAAAGCAGCGCGGGAACCTTGTACTTTGCCATGGCGCTCAACGTGGGTCCTTTCCGCTCGGTCTTCCTTCCTGCCATTATGCACGCAACTCCACGAAACTCCACCAACCAAAGATGTACATCAGCCTCCAAACATGTCGAAATTTGACATCTTTGGTGGCTGATGTACACCTTTTGGTGCAATGGGGTCAGGTTTGTTTGCACCAAGGTGGTGCGGATTAACCTGACCCCTTTGCACCAAGCATATCCAAATTAACATTTTTGTTAGTCTTGGTTAACTTTTGAGTCTAAAACGGGTATCCTTTGCGGCGTCAAGCAAACGGCACGCACGCCGTGCCAGATCAAGGAGGCCCCCATGGCACACCAAGCAGAGCAGCAGACGATGCAGCTCGTCCTTATCCGACACGGAGAATCCGAGTGGAACAAGCTCAACCTGTTCACCGGCTGGACCGATGTCGAGCTCACCGACACGGGCCGCGAAGAAGCGGCGGCAGGCGGCCGCGCCCTCAAAGAGGCGGGTTTCGACTTTGACATCTGCTACACCTCGCGCCTCAAACGCGCGATCCATACCCTCAACATCGTGCTCGGCCAGATGGACCGCGAATGGCTGCCAGTCATCAAATCTTGGAAGCTCAACGAGCGCCACTACGGCGCGCTGCAGGGTCTCAACAAAGCCGATGCGGCCGCAGAACACGGCGACGAGCAGGTGCTCATCTGGCGCCGCTCCTTCGATGTCTGCCCGCCGGCGCTCGAGCCGGGCGACACGCGCGACCCCCACACCCAGGAGCAATACCGCGACATCGCGCCCGACCAGCTGCCCTATACCGAGTGCCTCAAGGACACGATCGCCCGCGCCTGGCCCTATTTTGAGGACGAGATTCGCCCCCAGATGCTCGCCGGCAAACGCGTGCTCATCGCCGCGCACGGCAACTCCCTGCGCTCGCTCGTCATGAAGTTTGAGCATCTCACACCCGAGGAGATCCTCAAGGTCAACATCCCCACCGGTGTGCCGCTCGTCTACACCTTCGACACCGATTTCAACGTCCTCGACAAGCGCTACATCGGTGACCCGGCAACCATCGCCGCCAAGATCGACGCCGTCGCCAATCAGGGCAAGGCGCACAAGTAGCCCTATCTCAAGCTCAACGCGCGGCGCCGTACGACCCCTTTGCGACGCCGCGCCGTCCGCACGCAGGAGCCGACCATGCTCAACCATCTCAAACAACACTATGGTTCGCGCCGTACCGGAGGCCACGGCGGTCTGGACATCGCCCGGCACATCGGCCCCGGGCTGCTCGTCACCGTCGGCTTTATCGATCCGGGCAATTGGGCCTCCAACATGGCCGCGGGCTCGCAATTTGGCTACGCGCTACTGTGGGTGGTCACGCTGTCTACGATTATGCTGATCGTCTTGCAGCACAACGCGGCGCACCTGGGCATCGCCACAGGCGCCTGCCTTGCCGAGGCCACGACCCGCTTTCTTCCCCGCCCCGTCGGACGCGCCGTGCTCGCCAGTGCATATCTCGCAACCGTCGCCACCGCCATGGCCGAGGTCCTGGGCGGCGCGATCGCGCTCCAGATGCTCTTTGGGCTGCCCGTGCGCGCCGGCTGCATCATCGTGGCGGCGACATCGATGGCGATGCTCATGACGAGCTCCTACAAACGTGCCGAGCGCTGGATTATCGCCTTCGTTGGTATAGTGGGCCTGTCGTTTTTGGCCGAGCTCGCGCTGGTCAAAGTCGACTGGCCGCAAGCCGCCGCAGGCTGGATCACACCCAGCATGCCCACCGACTCGGCCGCCATCGTCGTCAGCATCCTGGGGGCGGTCGTCATGCCCCACAACCTCTTTCTGCACTCCGAGGTCATCCAGTCCATGCACTTCGAAGGCCAAGGCGAGCAGGTTATCGAGGAGCGCCTGCGCTACGAGCTCTTCGACACGCTCTTTTCGATGGGCGTGGGCTGGGCAATCAACTCGGCAATGGTCATCCTGGCCGCGACGACCTTCTTTGCCCGCGGCATCGTCGTAGACGACCTCGCCGTCGCGGCCGCCACGCTCTCCCCCATCCTGGGCCCGGCGAGCTCGATCATCTTTGCCGTGGCGCTGCTGTTCGCGGGTCTATCGAGCAGCGTGACGGCGGGCATGGCGGCGGGCACCATTACGGCCGGCATGTTCGACGAGGAATACGACATCCACGACCGGCACTCATCGATTGGTGTGGCGCTCTGCTTTGCCGGCGCAGTCGCAGCCTGCCTGGTTGTTTCGAATCCTTTTGAAGGTCTCATCTGGAGCCAGGCGCTACTGTCGCTTCAGCTGCCGATCACGGTCTTCGTGCTCATACGACTCACCAGCTCGCGCCGCGTGATGGGCAAATACGCCAACTCGCGCCCGCTCAACGCGCTGCTCATAGGGATTGGTGTGATAGTGACAGTACTCGACGTCGTCCTGCTCACGGGGATATGACGAAACGTCATACGCTTCAGCAAGCATCTCAATCTGTAACAGTTAGACCCGTTTTGAGCCGCTTAATGTTACAGATCGAGATATTGCCGAAGGACCGATACCGTTTGTCTAAATCCGTAACAGATAGACCCATTTTGGGCCGTCAGATGTTACAGATTGAGATTTTGTTCAAGGGGGTCTTGGTTTATCTAAATCTGTAACAGGTAGAGCCAATTTCCGCTCCTAGTTGTTACAAATCGATACATTCCGCCACTCCCAATGCACCAATGTGGTGCAAAGTAACCTGACCCCCTTGCACCAAAAAGGGCCCCGGTCGGAAATTCGACCGGGGCCCTTGGACAGAGCTCTGTATGGCTAATCGCCGTGTGTCTGCGAGCTACTCCTCGACAAGCTCAAACTGATCGGGACCGACGCCGCACACCGGGCACACATAATCCTCGGGCAGCTCGGGCGTATCGACCTCGACCTCGTAACCGCAAACGGTGCACACGAACTTATAGGTCTTCTTCTCCTCAGCCATGATGTTCTCCTCTCGAACGTGACTGCTGATGTACTTCTCTTATTAGTATAGATTCTCAATAATATAATGCAAGTATTTTTAGAGCATTTCTATCCCTGATACGAAGATGCCTTGGGCGGCGTCTTGCCTTTCAGGACCTTGTGGTAGTAATCGTAGGTGAGCGGCGTCTCGTCACTCAGGCGCTCGGCATCCTCGACCTCGCCGATAAACAGCAGGTGCGTGCCCACATCCACGGTGTCGATCAAGCGGCAGCTAAACAGCGCCGCCGCGTGCTCGGACACATAAGGCATGCCCAGAGCCGTCTCGCGAGTCTCGTACTTGGCAAACTTGTCGTAATCGCTGCTGGTACGGAAGCCAAAGTTGCCGATATAGAGCATGTCGGCCGTCTGGTCGATCACAGTCAGCGCAAAAGCCTTGGCCGACGCGATGACGCCCGAGGTGACGTTGTCCTTGTTCACGGCAATCGAAATGCGCGGCGGCATGGACGTCACCTGCACCGCCGTGTTAATGACGCAGCCGGCGCGCAGCCCGTCTGCCGCGGCACTCACCACGTACAGACCGCTCGGCATGGTAAAGAACGCAGTTTTGTCCATAACGATCACTCCCCTAACTCGGGTTGGAACCTCATGGATGTATGTACCCATAAAAAGGCGGCGTCCATAACGGACACCGCCTTTGAGACATATGTGTCAGAACAGTAAGAAAGATGAGACACCCGCAGTTGCGGTGAAATAAAGACTGAATTGCCCGTCTAAAGGCCAAAGTGGTCCGTATTCCACCGCAACTTATATAGAACGCCTACCGGTTGCGTTCCCTGAGCGCGCGGTCGATCTCGCGCTGGACATCGCGCTTGGCCATATCCTCGCGCTTGTCGTAGAGCTTCTTGCCGCGGCCCAGACCAAGCAGCAGCTTTACGCGACCGTCGGTATTAAAGTAAAGCTCCAGCGGTACCAGAGCATAGCCGCGGTTGCGCAGCTTGCCGTCGAGAAAATCGATCTCCTTGCGGTGGAGCAGCAGACGGCGACGGCGGTCGGGATCGCGGTTCCACACGCCACCGTGGCTGTAGGGGTGGATATGCAGGCCAACGAGCCAGCACTCACCGCCGCGGATCAACGCGAAGGTGTCGGTGATCTGGCAGGCGCGCTCGCGAATCGACTTGACCTCGGTGCCGCTCAGCTCAATGCCGCACTCAAAGGTCTCATCGATAAAGTACTCGTGATGAGCCGAGCGATTCTTGGAGATGAGCTTGCGCTCGCGCTTACTGGGCATCGCCGGCCTCCTTGGCTCCATCGGCGTTCTTGTTCGCGGCCTCGCGCTTTGCCTTGCGCTCGGCGTTCAGCTCGGCGTCGCTCTCGCGCACCAGCTTGATAATCGCCGCGCAGGCCTCCTCGCCCACCAGGTCGCGGGCGCGCACCGTCAGGCGCGTCGCCTCCTGCTTGTCGCCATCGCTTGCGGCATCGGTCGCACACATAATCAGACAGATGGCAATCTCGGCCGAAGGCGAGGTCGGCACGCCTTGCAGGGCCAGTTCACCCATCACATGGTCGTCGCTCTCATCGGCGGCATCCGGATAGGTGGTATGAATCTTGTTGAGCAGACGCGTCGTATGTGCATCGTTGGGCGCCAGGCGCAGCGCCAAGCGGGCACAGCCCACGGCAGCCGAGACGTTCTCGGTCTCGGGCTCCAAGAAGTACTGGCCCAGGTTGGCATAGGCACGGGCGGCGCATTTGCCATCGCTCGCGCGCTCCAACACCGAGAACGAGAGCGATGCCCACTCCTGCTTGTCCTCGAGCGCACGGAACAGCTCAGCCAAGTCCAAACGATAGTTGCAGTTCATGGGGTCCCAGCGCACGGCCTGCATCAGGGCATTACGGGCGCTCACGTAATCCTGCTGGCGAATGTAGGCAAACGCCATGTCGGAGTACAGACGGTCAAACGGCACCTCGACCTGCACGAGCTCGCGCGGATCCTTCTCAACGCGACGATAGGCCAGACGCTCAAACTTGCTATCGAAGCTAAAGAACTGACGGTTCTCCTCCGTCTTGCACTCGGCGTCGATATACTCCTCGGCGAGCTCCACCAGACGCTCCAGCAGCGGCGTCGCCGTGGCCAGGTCGCCCTGCGCCAGATAGTTCTCGGCATACGTGATGTCTTGCAAGCTGATGGGCAGATCCATGGACACTCCTCGATCTGAGCGAAACGCGGCAAACGCCGCTTGCGGTCAATACACAAAACCCGGGTCTCTTACGAGGCCCGGGCGCTCATTTGTGGGTAGCCCGTACCAGATTCGAACTGGTGATCTCCGCCTTGAGAGGGCGGCGTCCT
>CAVCBD010000033.1:0-19835 GCA_963599935.1 Acutalibacteraceae bacterium
CTCGAGTGAATCGACCGAATACGGCGGCACCGTCGACAACCTGCCCGAGGCCGCGAAGGATAAGTACGGCTTTGCGTGGCGCCTGGGCGTCAACGCGGTGGATGTCGACAAGTTCGAGGACGGCTCGGGCGACAAACTCGGCACCAAGGACACTGATCAGTTCTGGATTGTGGGCTATGACGTTAAGGACGTCGAGATGCCCGAGGCACCGGCCGTGACGGGCTTTACGGCAAACGCCGTCGATTCGACAAGCATCTCCTTTAGCTGGGACGATGTGCTGGCAAAGAAAAACGGCTTTAGCTACGGCGTGGGCATGCTGCAGAGCAATGCGGCAGACGCGGTTGTGAACAGCTGGAAGATCGCCGACAACACGCAGACCTCGCTTACCTGGGATGGGTTGCAGCCCAATACGGAGTATCGATTCGCCATCGCCGCCGTTAAGAATGGTTCAACGACCGAAACGGGCATTCGCTCGGCAATCATCACGGTCAAGACCATGCCCGACGGCATGACGATGACCGTGAGCGGACCTGCGGCGGATACAGCGGAGAGGTCGGCCCTCGAGTATGACTCTTCGGTCGAGTGCGCGGAGGGAGACAAGTTGACGCTTTCGGCGATTGGCCATGTGACGCGGCGCAATGCCGACGGCAGTGAAACGGAGCTGGCACCGTCGTATATCTGGTACCGCAAGGTTCGCGGCGAGACCGCGTTCCAGCTCGTGGGCGCCGACGGCAACCTCCAAGCCGGAACGGCCTCAACGCTTGAGGTTGACCTGACCGCAGACGATGACGGCGCGCAGTACTACTGCCACGTGGGATACAACGACGTTGGCCTCGATACCGGTATCACGCTGGTGAACATCGCGCCCAAGGAGACAGCGCCCACAACGGTGAACGCCACCCCGGTTCGCATGCGCCTGTTCTTGCAGGCAAGTGCGGGTGCCAAGAAGTTCTTGGACCACACTCTGGTAAACACCGCTGGCCCCACCGATTCCGAAGGCTCAAAGGACCCCGAGACTCCGACAGCTCCGGAGACGCCCGAGACCCCGACGAATCCGGACAAGCCAAAGACCGATGACGGAACCAAGACGGGCGCCAAGGCTACAACCTCAGCCAAGAACCTCGCAGGCACCGGCGACCAAACGTTCGCCATGGTCGCTACCGCAGCCGCAGCGGGAGCAACGCTCGTAGTGATAGCCCTCATCATGCTGATCAAACGCCGCAAGACTCACTAGCAGCCAGTCGAACATATCGACAAACCAAAACCCGGGTAGCCAAACAATTTGGCTACCCGGGTTTTCTTTTTGCGCGGCTCAAGTTGCGGTGGGCTTCGGCATGCCGATGAGCGGCGGGTAGGCAAGGCGCATGGAGCTTACCGAAGAAGGGGGTTGAAAATAAATGGTACCTGAAGCAGTTTAAATTTAATGTGGGGGGGGGGGTACAATATCTGAGATACGCAGAATATTAGACTCTCTGTGAAGAAGCTGCACAGGGGGTTAGACACAGGTACTGAACAAAGCAGATCAGTATGGGTGTAAACAACCACTTACGCCAAAATTAGTAGCATTTGGCGATAAATCGTTGATAAAAATGGAGGACATCACTATGGTTTTTGTTGAAAAAGGATATCAAACTGGCTTTTTCGAACCCAATTTTCAAGGGCCTTGCGGTGTTTGAGGAATGTGGCTGACCCTTGAGGGGATCGAGTATGGCCTCGATGAGGATGGAATAATCGTTTTGACGGCGCGCGGACTCAAACATTTTATTGCACTTCTTAGCAGCTTGGCGATTGTGCTCGTCATAGCTCTTGCCGTCGCCTCTTTCGTTCCTCGCGCATTTGGATACACACCCTATGCAGTGCTTTCTGGCTCTATGGAACCCGAGCTACCCGTTGGCTCCATGGTGTTTGTCCATCACGTTGAGCCGACGGATATTGCCGTGGGCGACAATGCAACCTTTTATCGATCGGACGGCGCCGTGGTGACCCACCAGGTATACGAGATCGACCCTGTTGCGCAGACGATTGGCACGCAGGGAATCGCAAATAAAAATGCAGACGGAATCATCATGCACGATGCCGAATACACGCCCTTTTCGCGCGTGATTGGCATCGTCTCTTTTTGTGTCCCTTACCTGGGCTTCGTTAACGCATATTGCACGACGATGCCCGGTTTGCTTGTTGTGGTGGCCGTTCTGGCGCTGCTGGTCGTGGCGTCGATAGTGCTCGACCGGGTGGTTCCCGACGAGCCTGCGGGCAAACATGCCCGCGCGCATGCGAAGGAGCGGCGTTCATAGCGGCAGGGAGAAGTGTCGGCAGCGGCATGGGCCGTTGTCGGGTAAGACGATTCTCGAAAGGAAGAGAACGATGGAAAACAAAAAGAAAAAGCGCTACGGCATCGTTGCCGCCCTGCTGCTGCTCGTACTGGCGGCCGGCGTGGGAACGTATGCATGGCTGACGGCCCAGTCGAGCCTGACCAACAACTTCACTACCGCGGGCATAAACAAGCCCACCACCGATCCTAAAGACCCGGATAAGCCGCTTCCTGATGACAACACTAAGGTCAACGGCAATCTGACCGAGACCGAATGGGTTGCGGACTCTAAGCTCGCCCCCGGCGTGTCTGTTGCCAAGAATCCTAATGTTGGTATTGGCAAGGAATCCGAGAACGCCTATGTCTACGTTTACGTGAAGAACGAGACGGCGTCTGCCGGGGTTGCTAATTCCAAGGAGACTTACTTCACCATTAATTCTGGCTGGAAGGCCGTTGAGGCAACTACCGTTGCGAGTGAGCCGACTCATTATATCGATGGCCTTTTCGTTTATGTTGGTAATGGGACCGAAGCTACTCCGCTTATTGCCAGCAAGACTGAGGATAAGTGGACTGGTGAGCTGTTCAGCAAGGTGACCACGCCCAAGGAGACCGAGCAAAAGGATTTCGCTAATCCTGCAAAGATGGATGTTAACTGCTTCATTTACGCAGCGGATGAAACCACTGAGGGCTCTTCGGCGTCTGCTTTGGCTGCCGCCCAGGATTGGGCTAACGGCCTTAAGTAATTCCACCCACCCCATCGAGATCCCGGCCCACCCCACCCCCATTTCCGGGCCGGGATCTCATCCCCTTATCCGACGATTGGCGAACGTAATGCTCAACAATCTTTCCGACAATCAGAAACGCACCTTGGCGCTTGCCGCCATGGCGTTGCTTGCCCTGGCGTGCCTGTGCGGCACGTTGGCTTTTACCGTGGACATGGTGCCCGCGAGCAACGTCGTGTCGTTTGGCAGCGTGAAGGTACGAGTCTGCGAATTCACCCTCAACGATCAGGGTGAAGAGATTCCGTTTGAGCCTAACGAGCATGGTGACTATCCCGACACCAAGGCCACGGGTTCTGACATCAGCCGCATCGTGCGCGTGGAGAATGCCGGCGCACAGCCCGAGTATGTTCGCGCACGTCTGCGCATGACGTCGGTGGCACCCGACGGCTCGACCGCGGATGCCTCGGGCAACGTCGCCTTTAACGTGAGCGCGGGCGAGGGCTCCCCGTGGGTTGATGGCGGCGATGGATGGTTTTACTATCGCGGCCTTACCGGACGTGGTGGCGTGCTCGATTCCGGCGCCATGACCGAGAGCCTTATGGACTCTCTGCGCTTTGTGGGCGACTACCACGACGCCGCGCGTGGCGGCTCATTCAAGCTCGATATCGACGTTCAGGCCGTGCAGGCCAAAAACCAACAGGCAAACGATACCGTCCTCGACGTGCTCGACGTTGTGGGCTGGCCGGAGGCGAACTAGCCCATGAAGATCAAGAACATGAACCGGGGCGTGCTCAGCAGGCTGGTTGCCGTGGCGACAATCGCCCTTTGTTGCGTTATGGTGCTGCCGGCGGTGGCGCATGCCGAGGATGTGCCTGAGGGCCAAAAATTCCACATCAAAAGCGCGGCTGAGTTTTTGACGTGCGTGGCGCTTTCGCGCGAGCGCGACACGTCCAATTGGGAGGTCTATCTCGATAACGATATTGAGCTCGATGGTGAGGACATGGAGACCATCGTCTCGAACACGGTCAAGCACCTCTCCTTTGGCAACAAGGAGCATCCCTTCAAGGGCGTTTTCGATGGCCAGAACCACACCGTTAAAGGTCTGGACTACGCCAACAATATGTTGGACCCCGAGCGCGACACGGGCTTTTTTGCCGAGACCGACGGCGCCACCATCAAGAACTTCCTGGTCAAGGATGCCAACATTTGGGCTGACTTCCGCGGCGGCATCATCGTGGGCAAGGCCGTCAACACCAGTTTCGAAAACGTCATGGTCATGGAGAGCACGCTACACGTTACGTGCGCCAACAACATGCTCAACGTTATTACCAACGCAGGCTTTGAGGGTGGATTGATTGCCGGCGAGCTCGACGGCTGCACCCTCTACAACTGCGAGGTCCGTGGTGGCCGCGCCGTTAACAACACAACTTCGGGCGTACAGGCCATCGGCGGCGAGGGCCTGTATATGGCAGCGTTTGCCGGCTACGTTAAAAACTCGACGATTGAGTACTGCCGCGTTACGCCTACGCGCAAAGAGGATGGTTCGATTGCCGATAAGGGCATGACCGACGTTACCAATAAATACGACGTTGCCATTGGCGCCCTGGGCGGCAACAACGTGTATGCCTCGGGCTTTGTGGGCTGCATGGCGGGTAAAGCCAAGATCATCGACTGCTTCTCGACGGCGCAGTGCTACAGCTATGCCGCATCGTACGTGGGCGTCGTCTCCGTAACGCGCGCGTGGACGGGCGGCCTGGCGGGCCGTATTTTAACCGAAGAAGGCAATGAACTCGTTCGCAGCCACTTTGCGGGTGATCTGAGCTCGCGTCAGTACAATCCCATCGCCGTGATTCCCATTATTCAAAACGACGTGAACTTGGGCGGTATTGCTGCGCGCGCCAACAAGGGCGACGCGACGGTCACCGAGTGCTACTTTAAGCCGAGCGTGAGCCTAAAAGGCAACAGCCAGGGCACCGCGGCTAAGAAAAAGATTCCCTCGTTTGGTGGCGACGGCACCACCAAGGGCGACAGCTATGGTCCGTGGGACGACGAACGCTACACCACGCGTGAGCTGTGGGAGGAACACGACTACGATTTCTGCGCCGGCACCATGCGCTCGACCGCCAACGACGATGCCCTGGGCGGTTCGCATGCCAACGAGTGGGCGATGGACTACAAGCTGAATATTCCCGTGCATGGTCAGAGCGTTAAGGCGACGATTGATTTCCCCGGCGCGGGAACCGCGACCATCGAGGCAACCAAACTCGGTATTGATCAAGCGACCTCGGATCCGTACACCTTTGCCGTGAGCGCCGTGCTGGCGGGAACGGCGCAGGGCTTGGCCCAGGGCGATACATCGGTGACGGTTAAGCAGGAGACCTCTGCAAGGCCTGCCGACCTGAGCGAGAAGAACGGCGGCTACCGTTTTATGGGCTGGTTCCGCGAGTCCAATGTGAATGTGAATCGCATTGGCCAAGACAACAGCTGGTTTGACGGCAAGACCGATGACGCTGCTGTTAAGGACGGCAAGCGTGTCGAGGAAAATGCGAAGCACGATAAGACTTCGAGCTACACTGCCGACAACGGCGAGGGCCATGCCGAGAGCGAAGGCTTTAAGGGCAATGACCTCTTTATCGCTTCGTACGAGGCGCAGGTGCTGTTCTACAACGTTAACGGCGAGACACTCAATCGGGAAGACGGCACGGTGCACGATAAGTCGACGGACTGGTACCGCTATGGTGTCGGTCTGACGCCAGCTGCCCCGGCCAATCGCGGGAACTTGTCCGACAGCGCAACATTTATCGGTTGGACCACACAGCGCAGCAACGAGGAGGGGATGAACGGCGCCTATGCCGCCATCACCTCGGATCAGTTAGCCGATCTTAAAAATCAGGGAGCTTTTTATCCTGCGGGTAGCGAGATCACTGTTGTCCGCCCGACCGACTTCTACCCGGTGTACAGCGACTACGTGTCGAACATTATGACCGTGTTCGAAGGCAATGAGCAGGATGAACTCGATGATGTGACCCAGCGCGTTGGCGTGGGCAATACTCATGTGGACGTGAAGCCGGGCGAGAACGGAACCAGTTCCTATACCGTGCAGGTGCGTGGTGTGGACAATAAGCCTTTATCTGATGGCGGCACCCTGCCCGATGGCTATCGCTTTCTGGGTTGGTACGAAAACAAACAGAATGCAGATGGGTCTTCGGTCGAGGTGCGCGTAAGCCGCGACCCCGGCTACACACTTCCTGCCGATGTTGATCTAACCGTGCAGCATACCTACATCGCCCGCTTTGAGTACCGAGTGGATTATTATGTCCGCGCGTACACGAACGCTGAGTTTAAGGAGAGCAGATTCCTTTGCTCCGTTTGGAACCGGTATCAGACGCCTTTTGAGGAAAATGTTGGCGCGACGTATGTGCGCGAAAACATCGCCCATTGGGGTGCTGGCACAGATGAATCGGCCCATGTGTTGCACACGAGCGAGAATCCGGCAGATAAATGCCCTACCGTTCTTTCGAGCGCGACGAAAGTTGTGGCACCTTTTAACGCATATTCTCATAATGTGCGCAATGATAGCGGCGCAAATACCATCAAGGATATGATTGCCGACACCGATTTTCCGGGAGCTGGAAAGCTGAGTGATGAGTGGGAGGCGTCAAGCATCAAAGTCGAATTTACTTCTGCGCATCCTAGGTATCACTTCAGTTTTTGGACGCTCGAAAGACCCGACGACGGTTCTTGGACATATATAAGTAATCCTTTTTCGAGTTACGTTAAAACGACGGAACAATATTATGTTCGCGCTATGGTGACTACGGATGTCACCTTCTATGACAAGGATGGCAGCGTCAAGCAAACCGCTACTCGACGCTATGAAAGCAACTTGCTTCAACAGAAAACGCCAGAAGGTAAAGACCCGACGTTCTTGTATTGTTATCCGCATCTTTATAAGGACAAGACGGTTGATGCTAAGCCCTTTGACGGAAAAATGGGCGACGTAAATCCCAACCTGACCCTCGAAGCTTCCCCGACCGATGCTGACATGGCGGTGCCGGGCTATAAGTTCCTGGGCTGGATCTCTACGGCTGAGGTTCAGAAGGATTCTGACGTTTGGAACTACATCTACGATGTCAAGGGCGATTCCTTCACCACGTCTGACCCGGACAAGGCTGCACCGTATCTAGCGACGGCTGATTCCAAGGTCACACAGTGGCAGGATGCGTATCCCGTGTACGTAAAGTACGACGTCAACTACACCACCAACCTGCACCGTGCCGGTTTTGAGGGCACTTCTGAAGTCAATGTGCCCAAGTACGATATCGTTCCCGTTATCAATGCGGACACTGGCCCCGCCACGGCAACGGTGACTCCTGATGTTGCGACGCCCGTTTATAAATCCGGCGGCGAGCTATACAAGTTGAATAAGGTCGAAATCGAACTCCCGAACGGTGAGGTTAAGGAGCTCGAATCTGACGGCAATAACTCGTATTCCTATCCGGTGGAACCCGGCGGCGCCTATACATTTGTGGCGTACTATTCGCCGTTGGCGGTTGTGTACCACCTCAATGCCACGGATGTAGACGGCAAGGTGGCCCAGCAGGGCGATTCTCTCGGCAGCCTTAAGGATGGCATCCCGCTGCCAACGTATAAGGTTAACGAAATCGATGCTGCAACGGATGCATACAACGTGTTCGTGGGCTGGACGGAAACCAAGCCGGCGGCGGGCAGCGGCTATGTCGTTTGGTCGGACGGCGTTTCTATGGTGGATAAAAACACCGTGGTCAAGGCGCCCATGGAGCTGTATCCGGTCTACCGTGCCAGCGCGGTCCAGGTCCAATCGAATATCGATGCCAATCTGGAGACCCCCGAGTCCGTGCGTTCGCTTACGCGCACCGACTCTGGTGATCAGATTTCGTTGGAGGTTAAGGCCGCGACCGAGGTTGTCGGCAAGGATGGTACCAAGTACGACTTTGTCGGCTGGTCGCGCGACTATGCCAATGACGGGCAGTACACCCTGATGACCGGCGATGAGAAGTATCCCCTCGAGGGCAATGAGCCCTTTAAGAATGTGACCTACACCGCGGTGTATAAGATCATGCCGTACAAGGTGCGCTATCACGGTAATGACGGCTCGGTTATCTATACGGCGACGGTCGACTCGGGCGATGAGCGTGCGCAGGACGGCAAGTCCGGCTTTGTCTACACGGTCGACGTTCCCAAGATGGATGAGAGCGGCAGCCCGGTCTATGACAACAACGGCAATCCCGTGATGGAGCAAAAGTCCGTCGCGTACGACGCGGATGTTTATTCCAAGATCGTTGCGCTGCTCGACGAGCAGACGGCTACCAGCGGTGATGTGCGCGAACTCTTCTTGGAGTGGCGATGTGTGAGCGCCGATGGTTCTGCGAAGTCCTGGAATGAGTTTAAGGATGCGCCGGTCAAGGGCGACATGGACCTGTACCCCGTGACGTATCGCGTGACCGCCAATAATACGTCCGACGCTGAGAACCCCGTAGCCATGACCTCACGTCTCAAGTGGCTCCTCGATCCTACCGCTGAAAACACGGTCGCTGACAATGCCGATAAGGCACCGTTTAAAGTCTGTTTTGCCGAACTGTTCATGGGAACACAGCTGACTGTTACGGTTAAGCGGGCGAGCTACGGTCCTGATACATCCGTGGCGGAGGAACCCGTAAACGGCAAGTTTGTCTCGCTCTACAGCTTGGGTTCGGGCAACGGATCGTTCGACCTGGCCAATCGTCTGGAGTCCAAGATGACGGGAAAAGACGACCAAGGTGACGGTAATGCTGTGTTCAACTTTGACCAGACTCATGCGCTGACGATCGTTAAAAAGATTACCGATGCCAGCGCCATGGGACAAACGTTCCGCTTTAAGGTGACGCGCAAGGCCTCGAAGGATTCTTCTGCCGATACGCGCATGGTCGAGGTGAAAGTTAGCGAGAAGCGCGACGAAAACGGCGAGACCTGGTATGTCGGCAGCGTCCAGTTTGCCGCTCCGGCGGGCATCTATACCGTCGGGGAAGACACGGCTTGGGCATGGCGCTACCAGGGCGAGCTGAGCACGCCGGGCAAGGCGCCCGGCAAATCTACCGAGCTGACGATTTCGTCTGCTTCGAGTGCGGGTGATGCTGTGGTAACGTGCGTCAACACGCGCGCGAAGGACAAGTGGGTCGATGGCGGCTCGCGCGCCAAGAACGTTTGGGATAACGGCCAGCTGAAGAGGGAGGACTAGGATGACTAGGCGCAGACAGATTATGGCCCTCCTCGCAGGCGTCCTCCTTTTGGCTGGCATCGCCGGTACCTTTGCATGGCTTTCGGTTACGGGCGTGCTGGTCAACGAGTTTGGCTTTGGCTCGGTGACGCCCTCGGTGGACGAGACCCTCAAAGATAACGTAAAGAGTGACGTCGCGATTACAAACAAGGGCACGGCTCCGGCCTACCTTCGTGTCGCGGTTGATATCTACTGGCAGGACCAAAGCGGCGCGCGCCTGTGGGATGAGCCGGTCGAGGGTACCGACTACGCCGTTGTGTGGGGCGATAAAGTCGATGCCGCCGCCACTAACAGCCCTTCATCTTGGGTCCTTGCGAGCGACGGGTTCTACTATTGGACGTCTCCTGTCGCACCGATGGACAAGACCGGCGTGCTCATCAAGAGCGTGTCCGAGACGAAGACAGATGGTAAGAACCTAGTCGTTGACATTTCGACCCAAGCGATTCAGTCCACGCCCGACGATGCGGTCACCGAGGCATGGGGCTGTACGGTCAACGATGGCGTGCTGGTACCGCCGCACGGAGGTGCGTAAGTATGGCCTTCCCGATTCGCAAAGATGCTGCGCGCTCCTTGCGCTGCATGGTCGCGGCTATTCTCTGCATGGTCGCGCTCGCCGTTCCTGCCCGCGCGTTTGCCGACACTCCCGCGATTGCCTATGACGGAAATGCGCGCCAGCTGATGGTCTCGGGGGCGACAGGCTCCTCGGGGGAGCCCGATCTGTTTCCGGCCTTTAAGGACCTAATGCCCGGCGATGAGCGCGAGCAAAAGATTGAGGTTCGTGCCACGGGCGTAAAGTCCCAGGTGCGCGTATTTGTTCGCGCCGTTGTCGATCAAGAGACGGCGGGTATGCTGTCACCCATCACCTTAACGGCGACGGTGGGCGATGCGTCCGCAGGCTGGCTCCAGACGGGAACGCCGGGCAGCGTGTTCGCTTATCCCACGCAGGTCGCCACATTTACGGACGATGGCGTCGCGGTGCTCAATCTGCAGCTAAGTGTTCCGACGTCGGTGGGCAACGAACTTGCCGATGCGAGCAAGATCGTCCGCTGGGAAATCACCGCTGAGGATGATGGCGAGACGATTCCCGTGCGGCCTGCTGATTCCAAAAAGCCCGGTCTGTTTGGCTTGGCCGCGACGGGCGACAACTCGCTCGCTCTGCTTCTGACGCTGCTAACGCTAGCGATTATCGCTTTCATGGCTGCGATGTTCTTGTCCCGAAGGAATAAACGCTAGGTCCATCTTCTAAATGCCACCCGGGAGGGCGCTCCTTTATTGATGGAAGGCCTAATAAGCTGATAATTCCATGCCCCAATGTGTCCAGAGTGGGACGCGCTTTCCGGATGGGTGGGGTTTCGGAAACCGTGTCCCGGAATTTGCCTTTGGAATGGGACACGCTTTCCGGATGAGCCCACAACCGGAAAGCGTGTCCCGCTATTGGGGCGGGAAACGGGATGCAGTTTCCCATAGAGGCCTCTAGCGGAAACTACATCCCGGAATCCGCTCCTAAAGTGGGACGAGCTTTCCCATTGAGTGCCTAGCGGAAAATCCATCCCAGAATCAGCCCTCAAAGTGGGATGCACTTTCCCGATGGGCCCTCAAGCGGAAACTGCGTCCCGCTCCGAAGGCAGATTCTGGGACACACTTTCCGCAACGCGCATGACAAGCTGCGTTCCAACATCAGGGCGTCTGTCCAGGCGGAGGCATATAAGGTTCCCTGCTCGGACAGACGTTTCAGTTGTGGCTCAGCAGCTAGCAGCTACTTGATCTTGGTCGTACCCGGTGCCAGGTTGGGGTCGGTCTCGTTGGCCTCGGTCTGGAAGTGCTCCGTATAGACGTTCTTGCCGTCGCGGAACATTTCGTAATACTGCATCTTGGCGTAATCCTCGCGTGCCTTGGTTGCGGCAGCGGCGGCGTCGTCGTCACCGGTGACGTTGGAGGAGAGCGCCCAACGCAGGCTGGCGTCCTCGTAGCCCACGGAGTTGATGGCGGGCAGCGATTCGCGCAGCGTCATGTGCGCCTTCTGGTAGTCGGTCAGCGGTGCGCCGATCAGCTGCATCAGCTGGGTGGACAGATAGTTGGTGGACAGGTCGTCGACCTCACTCGTCTGGTCGCAGCCGGCAACGTCGTAGTTGGCCCAGATGATGTAGTCGGTCTGCCACAGGCGCTCCTGATGCGTAGCGTCGTCCTCGCCGGTAAACCACTTGTCATTGAACTTGGACGGGAAGAACGGCTGGTGGTCGCCCCAGAACACCACGACCACCTTACGGTCGAGCTTGCTCAGGGCGTTGAGGAAGTAGCGAAGCGCCTGGTCGGACTGCTCGATGCACGAGACATACTCGTCGACATCGGAGAGCGTGCCGTCCTCGACGGTCTTGGCGTCCAGGTCGGTCGTGTCGATGTTCAGGTGCATCTGCTTGTCGACCGGCAGCAGGCCCGTGTCGTAGCCCGAGTGGTTCTGCATGGTCACATCGAAGATGAACTGCGGATCGGCGTTCTGGTCGAGCAGCTCCAGAATCTTGTCGTAGGTAGCCTGGTCGGTCACCATGCCGCGCAGGGTATCGGCACCCTGGAAGTCGTTGATGGACAGGAACTGGTCAAAGCCAAAGTCCTTGTAGACGTTCTCGCGGTTCCAGTTGGTCGCGTGGTTGGGGTGCATGGCCGTGGTGGAATAGCCGAGCGATTTGAACTGCTCTGCCAGGTTCCCGGTCGTTTCCATGTTGTAGATGGTGTAGGGGTACACGCCCGAGCCCAGGTTGGCCATGGAGTTACCGGTCATAAACTCAAACTCGGTATTGGCGGTACCGCCGCCGTAGGCGCTCACATAGAGCTTGCCGCGGCTGAGGCAGTTGGACAGGCTCTTAAAGTACTGCGGGCCCTCGTAGCCGGCGCGCATGTTCTGGTAGATCGACAGGTCCGAGAAGGTCTCGTTCATGATGGCGATGACCGTGGGCTTCTCGCTATCGAATTGCTCCTTTGCTGCGGCGCGCTCGTCGCTCTTGGCGGCATCGGACTTGTCGTAGGCCTTGGCATACTTTTTAAGCGTGGCTTTGGCGTCGTCGACGGAGTAGTCGGCGGGTTTGGGCGGCTTGATGGACTGCGCCGCACTAATAAAGGCGGGCAGGTAGCCCTCGCGCCAGTAGCTCTCGAGCGGGCGCCAGGTGTAGACGGTGATGCCGAGGGTGTTGTAGTAGTCGATGAGCGTGACGTGTGCGGTCACGCCGCCCAGGCACAGCACGGCCACGAGCAGGTTGGTGAGCAGCATGCGCTTGGCGTTGGCAGCACCTTTCTGGCGGTGGGGCGCCACGATGCCGGCATACTCGCACAGCAGCATCGAGATGGCGGTAAAGCCCATCGACAGCACACAGAACAGCGAGATCGAGAAGGTGTAGCCGTTGCCGGCGACTGCGGCGGCGGTGGAGATGGCCGAGAGGTCGCCCGGCTGGATGGGCATGGATTTAAACGTGATGACAAAGAACTCGGCAATGCCCAGGACAAAGAGGGCGAAGGCCAAGACCGCGGGGGCTGCGCCGTGGCGCTGGAACAGGAAGAACAGGCCGGCCATGAGTGCGGTGATGATGGCCCACTCGAGCAGGATGCACAGGGGGTAGACCCAGGTAAAGTCGTGGTTGGACGAGACCTCCATGCCCAGCAGCGCAAAGACGCCGGCGAGCAGCAGGCACAGCACGGCGGCGACGAGCGGTTTGCCCACAAAGGCGCCGCGCAGGCGGGCGAGCTTGCCCGTGGGGGCGGGGGCGTCGGTCGAGGCGAACGCAAAGACGCGCGGGGCGATGCGGTCGCGTGCGATGCTTGCCCAGGCGCAACCGGTGAGAATGGCGTTGGTCAGGATGAGCATCACAAAGGCGAGCGGCTCGTTTTGTGCCACGAGGCCGATGGCGCCCCAAATGGTCAAAAAGAGCTGGAACAGGCCGAAGGCGACGCTCCACCCAAGAGCGCTTTTGGCAACGGTGCCCGACTGAGCGCGAATGGCCTTGGCCTCGCGCAAAACAAGGTAGACGGTCGCCGCAAGACCGATGAGCGAGATGGCGGCTGCGAACATGCTGAGACTCCTCACAAACTTAAAACCTACGAAAGCGGGGGTTTACCCGATTGTTACCAAGATATGCGCAGCATTTGAGGGCTGCGCACAACAACCAGCCATAATAACGCGCGGGTGTGGCGGTGTTGCGCAATGGAGTGTCGACCTGCGCGATAATGGACGGGAAATACACGGAAACGTAAAGGCTTCTTAAAGAATTAGCGAGGATGAGGCGATGAGCGAGCAGGTTTGCAAGACGGACGTTGAGTGCTGCGGTGGAGCTACGGGCGTGGACGCCGGCGGCTATCCGGTCGAAGCTGCGGGCAACGCGGTGCTGGACATCTTGGAGCGCCGTTCTTCCACACGTGCCTTCGCGCGCGATGATGACGACCGTCCCGTGGCGGTGACCGACGAGCAGCGCGCGGCAATCCTGCACGCGGCAAGTCGCGCTCCGTCGGCAGGCGCCATGATGATGTACTCCATCGTGAGCATCCGCGAGCAGGCGACGCTCGACCGCCTGGCCGACCTGTGCGACCATCAGCCCATGATTGCCAAGGCCCCGTGGGCACTTATATTTGTGGTCGACTACGCCAAGTGGATTGACCTGTTTGAGCATGTTGGCTGCTTTGAGCCCGAGTTTGTCGAGCGCACGGGTAAGGCGCCCCGTCGTGCGCCGGGCCTGGGCGACTTTGCCATTGCGGCCCAGGATGCCGTGATCGCCGCGCAAAACGCCGTGGTCGCCGCCGAGGCCCTGGGGCTGGGAAGCTGCTACATCGGCGACATCGTCGAGAACGCCGAGGAGGTTGCCGCGCTGCTCGATCTGCCGCCCTACACCATGCCGCTGTCGATGCTCATCATCGGCACGCCCCGTAAGGAGCGTCCGGCGATCGCGCATCCCGTGGTGAACCTGGTGCACGAGGAACGCTACCGCCGCGCCGACGCCGCGACCATGGATGCGCAGGTGGCCGAGATGGACGCGATGTTCCGTCCGCATGCCCGCGAGGTGGGCGAGCGCGTGGTGGACATCTACACCCGCAAACACACGAGCCCCTTTATGGCGGAGATGAGCCGCTCCATGGAGTGGTGGTTCAAGAACTGGCTCGGAATGTGACAAAGGGACAGTCCCTTTGTCACATTGCATATCGCCGCGGTGGTCTAAAGGCCGCATAAATGTTTATTTAGCTGGGCAAACAGTGCCATGCAACCATGGGTCGATTCCGTATAATCCCTTCGAACATTAAAGTTGGAAGGAAACCGACTCATGGAACAAAAAACCAAAGACGCAGCTTCGCACGCTGCGATTCCGGTGAGCATCTCGGCGATGCTCGTCACGCTGGGCGTGGTGTACGGCGATATCGGCACCAGCCCCATGTACGTAACCAAGGCGCTCGTCGCCGGCAACGGCGGTATCGGAAGCGTGACGGAGGAGTTCGTGCTCGGCGCGCTCTCCCTTGTCGTGTGGACGGTCACGCTGCTCACGACCATTAAGTACGTGCTGATCTCGCTGCGTGCCGACAATCACGGCGAGGGCGGCATCTTCGCCCTGTACAGCCTGGTCAAGCGCTGCGGCAAGTGGCTCATCATCCCCGCCATGCTGGGCGGCGCCGCGCTGCTCGCTGACGGCATTCTGACGCCGGCTGTTACCGTGACCACGGCCATCGAGGGCCTGCGCACCATCCCGGCGGTCCACGCCGTGCTGGGTGACGACCAGGGCCGCGTTGTCGCCATCACGCTTGCCATTATCATCGTGCTCTTCTTGGTGCAGCGCATCGGTACGGCCAAGATCGGCCACGCCTTTGGCCCCATCATGACGCTGTGGTTTTTGTTCCTGGGCGGCACGGGCCTGTTCTTTGTCTTCCAGCACCCCGCTGTGCTGCTGTGCCTTAACCCGGTGCGCGGCATCGCCTTTTTGCTGAGCCCCAACAACCACGCGGGCATCATGATCCTGGGCAGCTGCTTCCTCGCCACCACCGGTGCCGAGGCACTCTATTCCGACATGGGTCATGTGGGCCGCGGCAACATCTACGCCACCTGGCCGTTCGTTAAGTGCTGCCTGCTGCTGTCCTACATGGGCCAGGGCGCTTGGCTCATCAACAACGCCGGCAACCCGGAGCTCATGGGCATCGCCGACCTCAACCCGTTCTACCAGATGCTCGCCCCGGGCCTGCGTCCGTTTGCCGTCGGCCTTTCTACCATCGCGGCCATCATTGCCTCGCAGGCGCTCATCACCGGCGCGTTCTCGCTGGTGTCCGAGGCCAGCCGTCTGGACCTCATGCCGCACATGCAGGTCTTCTACCCGGCCGAGACCAAGGGCCAGCTCTACATCCCCATGGTCAACAACGTCATGCTCGTGGGCTGCGTCATCGTGGTGCTGCTGTTCCAGAACTCGGCGCACATGGAGGCCGCCTACGGTCTGGCCATCACGCTGACCATGATGTGCACCACGCTGCTGCTCTTCTTCTACCTGCACGAGGAGCGCAAGCTCAAGGTCGCGCCGTGGATCTTCGTCGTCTTCTTCCTGATGCTCGAAGGCTTCTTCTTTGTGAGTTCGCTCACCAAATTCTTCCACGGCGGTTACTTCACCATCCTCATGGCTGCGCTCATCATGGGCGTCATGGTGTGCTGGTACAACGGCACGGCAGTCGAGCAGCGCCAGTTTACGCTGCTGCCGCTGCGCAGCTATCTGCCGCAGCTCAAACGCCTGCGCGACGACGACCGTTACGAGCGCATGAGCGACAACATCGTGTACCTGACCAAGGATACCCATACCGACTACATCGACCGCGACATTGTCTACTCGATTCTGGACAAGCATCCCAAGCGCGCCCGCGCCTGGTGGTTCGTCAACGTCGAGACCATGGACGAGCCGTACACGTTTGCCTATTCGGTCGAGACGTTCGACACCGACTACGTCTTCCGCGTGCACCTGTACCTGGGCTATAAGGTCAACCAGCGCGTCAATGCCTACCTGCGCCAGGTCGTTCAGGATCTTGCCGCCACCGGCGAGCTGCCCGCGCAAAAGCACGACTACTCGGTCTACAAGGACCCAGGCAACATCGGCACGTTCAAGTTCGTCATGATCCGCAAGCTGCTGGCGCCCGAGAGCGACGTGGAGCCCAGCGAGCGCACGGCCATCACGCTCAAGTACATCATCCGCCGCGCCGCCGGCACGCCCGCGCGCTGGTACGGCCTGGAGAACTCCAACGTGAGCTTTGAGTATGTGCCGCTGTTCACCAAGTTCAAGGCCGTGAACAAGATGCAGCGCCTGGCTCCCAACGAGCGTCCGTAGGCGTCGGCGGGCTACACGGGGTTGATTATCGATGGATGAAGTAAAAGCCGGGGAGGTAAACATGGATGCAAGGACACTCGATGTCCGCGAGGTGGGCATCGATGCCGCTGAGGACCAGTTCTTCACGAATCGCGCCAACATGGACATGGCCGATCGCGTGATCTCGGTCGTGGCGTTGGTATTTGCTGCGGCGTGCGTGTGCGCCCTGCTCGCGCACGTGCTGTTTGTCTAGCGACTGCCGGCGATAAAGGCTTTACACTTAGAGCCACCACGAGGGAAACCACCACAAAGGTGCCTGTCCCCTTCGTGGTGGTTTTTGTTTTTGAGGGAGGGCGCGGTGCTTGTGGACGCTCGTGTAGATAGCGATCTTGTCGAGAACTTTTGGTGGCGGCGCTCGACGCTCACGCGCCGCGGCCCGCTGTACGACCTTGGCGTCTCGGCAGGGTTGTTGCTGGCGGCGACGGTTATCGGTGCGCTGCTCGACAGGCCCGGGCTTGCCCCCAGCATTATGATCGTCTACGTGCTCGCCGTGCAGATGTGCGCGTTTTTTACCTCGAGCCGTCTGTATTGCCTGCTGACGTCTGCCGCCGCCGTGGCGCTCTACAACTTGTTGTTTATCGAGCCGCGTTACTCGCTCACGATTATCGATCGCTACTATCCGGGCATGTTCGTCATCATGTTCGCGGTCTCGCTCGTGTCGAGCTCCATTGCCCTGGCGCTGCGCCGCGCGTTGGCTCAGGCCGCCGCGAGCGACCGCCGCACTCAGATGGTGCTCGAGACCAATCGTATGTTGCAGCGCTGCGCCGACGAGCAGCAGATCGTGCACGCCACGGCCACCCAGCTGGCACGCCTTTCGGGCTGTCCGTGCGTGTGGTACAGCGCGGATGAAGAGGGCGATGACCTGCTACCCCATGTGACGTATACCGCCGTGGGCGATGCCGCGCCGATACATCAGCTGGCGCCCCAGATGCCGCCGCTGCTCTCGGCCTCGGCATATGTGGGTACGCCGCTCGACGCCACGTATGGCGGCTCGGCCTTTTACGGCGTCTACCTCACCGTGCGCTCGGGCGACACCATGGTGCGCGAGGGTAAGCCTTCCTCGGTGGTGGGCGTGCTGGCTATCGTTACCGAGGCCGATGCGCTCACGCACGAAGAGCGGATGCTGGCCGATGCTATCGTGAGCGAAGGCGAGCTGGCGATCGACCGCGCCCGTGCCATGAAGGCTCGCGAGGAGGCAGCGGTGCTCGCCAAAAACGAGCAGCTGCGCGCCAACCTGCTGCGTTCCATCTCGCACGACCTGCGTACGCCGCTCACGAGCATCTCGGGCAATGCCGATGTGCTGCTCGATCAGGGTTCGACCGGCACCGCCGTACTCGACGACCAGACGCGCCGCAACATGCTGCTGTCCATTCGCTCCGATGCGCTGTGGCTCAACGCCACCGTCGAGAACCTGCTTGCCATCACCAAGCTCGAGGGCGGCGGCATGCATCTGTCGACCACGCTCGAGCTTATGGACGATATTGTCGAAGAGGCGCTGCGCCATGTGAATCCGGCCGTGCGTGAGCACGAGCTTAAGGTGGTGTCCTGCGACGAGCCGGCGCTCGTTAACGTCGATGCGCGCCTGATGGTGCAGCTGGTGGTGAACCTAGTCAACAACGCCATCGTCTATACGCCGGCGGGCTCGCATATCGTGATCTCGATTGGCGTCGACGAGGGGCGCGTGACGTGCTCGGTCGCCGATGACGGGCCGGGTATCGCGCCCGAGGACCGCGAGCGCATCTTTGAGTCGTTCTATACCGTCAACCATGGTTTGGCCGACAGCCGCCGCAGTGTGGGTCTGGGGCTTTCGCTCTGCCGCTCCATTATGCTGGCGCATGGCGGTAGCATAGAGGTTGCCGCGGCGGACCCACACGGCTCGGTCTTTACGATCGGGCTTCCCGCCGCCGATGTTTCGTTTGATAAGGAGTAGCGCCGTGCCGAACTCTGCCATGAAACCGCTCATCTTGGTTGTTGAGGACGATCCTGCCGTCCGCAACTTAATCGTCGCCGCGCTCGAGGCGCATGGCCTGCGCCATATGGCCGTGGAGACCGCCCATGCCGCCATCGCGGCAGCCTCGTCGCAGGCGCCGAGCATCGTGCTGCTCGACCTGGGCCTGCCCGATATGGACGGCGTCAAGGTGGTGGAGTCGGTGCGCACATGGTCTGGCATGCCGATTATCGTGGTCTCGGCACGCAGCGAGGATGCGGACAAGATTCGCGCGCTCGATGCCGGTGCCGACGACTACCTGACCAAGCCGTTTTCGGTCGAGGAGCTACTGGCGCGCATCCGCACCACGCTCAGGCGCCTTTCGTATGCGCAGATAGGTGCGGGTTCGTCCGAGGGGACGTTCGATACCGGCGAGCTGCATATTGACTTTGATGCCGGCATCGCCACGATGGACGGCGAGGAGCTGCATCTGACGCCGATCGAGTACAAGCTGTTGTGCCTGCTGGCACACAACGCCGACAAGGTGCTGACGCACCAGTTTATCCTGCACGAGGTTTGGGGCACCGCGACCAAGAGCGACCTGGCGAGCCTGCGCGTCTTTATGGGCACGCTGCGTAAGAAGATCGAGTCCGACCCCGCGCACCCGCGCTACATCCAAACCCACGTAGGCATCGGCTACCGCCTAGTCACCCAAGGCTAGCCCGTCGCCCACATCCCCATAATGAGTTGCGGTGAAATAGTTCCTGTTTTTGCCCTTTAGGAGGCTTTTCAGGAACTATTCCACCGCAACTTTTTTATTTGCCCTTGGGCTTGCTGGCGTAGAACTTTTTCTTTTTGGGCTTGCCCGCAGGGGAGGGCTTGCCATCGCCGTTTGATCTGCCGTTGCCGGTCTGCGCATGTGCGGGCGCTGCCGCGCGAGGCTTGCGGGCCTCGGGGTTGCGCAGCTCCTCGACGCGCTCGGCAATCTCCTCGGCGCTAAAGCCGACCTCGGCCATGGCGTCCTCGATGGGCAGGCGGCGCACAATATAGCAGTGGTGCACCTTTTGGTTGCGCGCGAAGTCCTCGGGGATGGTCTGCGCCGTAATGTCCTGTAGCACCACGCCCGCACGCGCGAGTTTGCGCGTCTCGGGGCGGAAGCCACGCAGGTTGCAGCTAAAGATGGCATGGCCGCCCTGCGCGAGCAGGCGCGATACGC
>CAVCBD010000034.1:0-18654 GCA_963599935.1 Acutalibacteraceae bacterium
TTAGGCTCTGTTAGACCAGGATTGACATACATATGTCCCCACGGTGGCATATAGTAAGCCCCGTAGACCGCGACGGATGGGGGCGGCATGAACGCCGAGGACCTGGTAATCGCCTTCAAACGGGACATGGCGAAGCTGAGCGGGACCGAGCGCCGGCGCGCGATCGAATCCGTCAGGGACGTTATCCGCGCGGCGACGTTCGACGACGCGGCCGGCTCCGCCTGCGAAATCGAGCGCTGCCCGCGCTGCGGGTCCGTCGCGATCGTGAAGAAGGGCAAATCGAGGAGCGGCGAGCAGCGCTACCTCTGCCGGGACTGCGGCAGGACCTTCGGCATGGGCAGCGGGCGCATCCTGGGGACGAGCAGGCTCCCAAAGGAGACCTGGATGGCCTATGCGGAGTGCTTCGTCCTCATGCTTCCTCTCAGGGAATGTGCAACCCGCTGCCACGTCTGCCTCAAGACCGCATACACCATGCGGCATCGTCTCATCGAGTGCCTTTCGGCATACTCCCCTGTGTTCACGGTCGAGCGCGGCTGCGGGTGTGAGCTCGACGAGACCTATTTCGCGGAGTCCTTCAAGGGCAACCACACCAAGGGCTCCTTCGTCATGCCGCGCCCCTCCCGCTACCGCGGCAAGCAGGTTCACAGGCGCGGGCTCTCGCGCGAGCAGATATGCGTGATGACCGGCGTGAACGACTCGAACGAGACGTTCCTCGAGGTTTCCGGGCGCGGCGTGCTGTCGAGGAAGCGTGCGATGGACGTGTTGAAAAGTCGCATCAAGGCCGGCTCCGTCGTGGCGACCGACAGGGCTCACGCCTACGCCGGCGTCCTCGCGGAGCTCGGGGTCGCCGCGCACGCGGCCTACGACCCCAAGGACCGCTCCGAGGGGACAATCAACCGGGTCAACGCCGTCCACTCGCTTCTCGGCGCCTTCATGGAGCCGTTCCGGGGCGTGTCGACGAAGCACCTGGGCGCCTACCTCGCCTGGTTCAGGTGGTGCCGGACCTTCATGGCGGCCGGCACCGGCGCCGCCGAGCGCACGGTCGCGCGGCAGCTCGCGAACGGGACCTGCGGGAGCCGCATCCGCGACATGTTCAACGTGGAGCCGCCCTACATGGACTACTGGGGCGCTCCCGCCGCGCAGGGGCGGTAGAATGGTCGCACCGCGATACACGAGGAGGGGTGCAACCATGCCGTCGAACATACCGGCCACGACGATCCGCATCGACCCGGAGGTCAAAAAGGAGGCCGTGGCCATCCTGGACGAGCTCGGCCTGTCCATGTCCACCGCCGTCAACGCTTTCCTAAAGGCCCTTGTCCGTGAGGGCGGGATGCCGTTCGAGATGAAGATCAAGGCGCCGGCGCCCGACGAGGAGACGGCGAGATAGCCGGCAATCGACTTGAAGCGATAGGGCCTTCACGATTGGCCTGTCCGATCTTGAGCACATCGCCCCCTTGCCGGATTCAAGCCCGGCGAGGGGGCGATAACTTTGCAATTTCGAAATACGATTGGGCAGAATGTCAATGCTGGTCTAACAGAGCCTTTTGTTTTAACCAAAATGGATGGAGTTATTCAATCGCCTCGTTTCAGGTACTCCCACTCAATGACTAGAGCCCTGGTGTAATTGGCTGGATCACCGTTCCGGGAACCGGTATCGACCTACCTGTCCGCCAAGCTCCTTCTTCAGCTCCAGCCTAGCATCTGACTCGCGCCGCTATAAGCGAAAACCGAAGAGATGCGTCTTAGCCAAGAGAATAAGGTTAGCCTTATCTTACTGTATGATTCGTGTGTTATAGTTAGATAGCTCTAACTGTTTGGGGGCGACAGCCATGCACGAACGCAAGGGTTTCTGGGACAAGAATGCCGGTCGGTATGACCGTTTCATGCGAAACGACCGGGCGGCGTATGAGAAGATGTATGGGCTGATCCGGCCGGTAGTGAAAGCAAAAACCGTGCTGGAGGTTGCCACCGGCACGGGGCTTATCGCAAAGAGCATCGTGAATGCGGCGGCGCACATCGAGGCTACGGACGCTTCTGCAAAGATGATCCTTGAAGCAAAACGGGACAATCAATCCGCAAAGCTGCACTTTTCCGTACTAGATATGTTCCGCCTGCCCTATGCACAGAAGTCCTTCGAAGTGGTGATCGCGTCCAACGCGCTTCACATAGTGCCGCATCCGGAAAAGGCCCTGCAAGAAATCAGGCGGGTGCTGAAGGACGACGGCGTGCTCATCGCGCCAACCTTCACCCACGCGGGGAGCTCGGTTTCCGGCAAGGCAAAAGCCTTTTTCATGAGTATGGCGGGATTCCCCCTCCACAGCAGGTGGACAAGCGAGGAATACCTACGTTTCCTGCGTCAAAACGGCTGGGCGGTGCAGAAAAGCGTGGTGCTGAAGGCCTCGTTCCCGTTGACCTATGCGGAATGCACGAAATCGGAGGGGCCAGATGTCGTTCTTTGAAAACACCCGCAAGCCCGTGGGCCTCGGCGGAAAACTTATGGTTGCCATGATGAATCTGGGCCACAGCCCTGTGGCGCGGTGGGGGCTTCGATTTCTACGACTTACGCCAAACGCAAAGGTGCTGGATTGCGGCTGCGGCGGCGGGGCAAACATAAAACGGCTGCTGAAAAAATGCCCGTATGGCGTCGTCAAGGGCATCGACTATTCGCCCGTCAGCGTGGAGAAGGCTAGAAAGCTCAACCGAACTGCAATTCAGGAGGGGCGTTGCGCCGTTCTGCAAGGCAGTGTGGCGGATATGACGTTTGAGGATAGCTACTTCGATGCCGCCACGGCCTTTGAGACCGTCTATTTTTGGCCTGATTTGCCCCGATGCTTCCACGAGGTCTGGCGGACGCTGAAGCCAGGCGGGACAATTCTTATCTGCAACGAGAGCAATGGCGATACGGACAAGGACGAGAGGTGGACGCAGATCATCGGCGGCATGACCATCTACAAGGACATTGAATTAAAGGCATGTCTGGAGCGGGCGGGTTTTCACGAGGTGCAGATACACAAAAAGAAAAAGTGGCTCTGCGTCACGGCGCGGAAGTAGGGGCATCAAGCACGGGTATTTTTGCACCCATCCTGCACATGGCGATAGGCATGACGGTCATAGCGGCTATGCTGGCGGCAATTATGACAGTTTTTATTCACTGAGGAAGAAACCTATGAAATGTAAAATTGAGAAAAACACCGTGCAGGAGACGCTGATCCTCCCGCTGTATTCCCGGAAGCTGTGTACGGAGTTGTACCCGAACCTTTACAGGGATGAAACAGCGGTTCGTCTGCTCGACCAGATCGACTACGACTTTTCAGAGGCAGAGAAAAACTCCCGCAGCCTGATGCAGCGCTTTGGTGCGCTGGAGGTGGCCACACGGCAGAGTGATCTTGCTTTCGAGGTGTGGGATTACCTGAAAGGCCACCCCAATGCGGCGGTGGTCAATCTGGGCTGCGGGCTGGACAACACCGGCAGAACCTGCGACAACGGTAGATGCAAGATCTACAATCTGGACTTCCCGGATGTGATTGCCTTGCGGCAGCAGCTACTGCCCGCCGGGGATCGAGAACAAAATATCCCCTGCGACCTGAAAGACACCGCATGGTTTAGCAAAATCGATGCCTCCCGCGGGGCGGTGTTCTTTGCCTCCGGGGTGTTCTATTACTTTCTGACCCAGCAGGTCCGGGAACTGGTGCGGGGGATGGCGGACGCTTTCCCCGGCAGTGTGCTGGTCTTTGATGCTGCCAATCGGGCGGCAGTAAAGATGATCGCAAAAACATGGCTAAAGACCGCAAAAATCAAGGATGTGGGGGCATATTTTGCGGTTTCGGATGCCGCCAAGGAAATCGGCACGTGGGACAGCCGTCTGCAGGTCACAAGTCGCGGCTATATGCTGGGCTACAACGATTTGAGAGACCCTTCTGTCAGCGGCTTTTTCCGGTTTCTCGCAAGGGTCGGTGACAACGGGATGAAAATGCAAATCGTGAAAATAAGATTTTAAGAGGCAAAAACGAAGCGCATTCACTTTGACGTCGAAGAAGACGGCTTTTACGGCGCATATTGGGCGTGCAAGGACACGCATGCAGCAGCGGGCACGGATTCAATTGAAACCGTGCCCGCTATCTGATACTATATTATTTTATCGAACGTCTGTTCTATTCCCACTCAATCGTCGCGGGCGGCTTGGACGTGATGTCGTAGCACACGCGGTTGGCGCCGGGAACCTCGGCAACGATGCGGCCGGAGATGCGGGCCAGTACGTCGTAGGGCAGCTTGGCCCAGTCGGCGGTCATAGCGTCGCTGGACTCGACGGCGCGCAGGATGATCGGGCGCTGATAGGTGCGCTCGTCGCCCATAACGCCAACGGACTTAATGTCGGGCAGGACCGCGAAATACTGCCAGCAGCTGTGCTCGGAGTTGCGCTCGCCGGTCTGCTCAAACAGACGCTGGTTGTAGGCGTCCAGCTCCTCGCGCACGATGGCGTCGGCATTCTTGAGAATCTCGAGCTTCTCCTTGTCGACCGCACCGATGATGCGGATGGCCAGACCCGGGCCCGGGAAAGGCTGACGGAACACGATGTGACCCGGCAGGCCTAACGCCAGGCCAAGTGCGCGGACCTCGTCCTTAAAGAAGTGGTCGAGCGGCTCGATAAGGTCGAAGTGCACGCCCTCGGGGAACGGAATCAGGTTGTGGTGGCTCTTGATGGTGGCCGTCTTGCCGCCCGTCTTGCGAGCGCCGGACTCGATGATGTCGGGGTAGATGGTGCCCTGAGCCAGGTACTTGACCGGCTTGCCATCGGTCTCGAGCTGCTGCGCCACGGCGAAGAACTCTTTCCAGAACTGCGTACCGATGATGCGGCGCTTCTCCTCGGGCTCGGTCACGCCGGCCAGAAGCTCGGCATAACGGTCCTCGGCGTGGACGTGGATAAAGTCGACATCGAACTGCTTGGTGAAGACCTCCTCCACCTGCTCGGGCTCGCCCTTGCGCAGCAGGCCGTGGTTGATGAACACACAGGTCATCTGCTTGCCCACGGCGCGGGCGCCCAACGCAGCCACGACGGAGGAGTCGACGCCGCCGGACAGGGCCAGAATCACGCGGTCGTCGCCGACCTTCTCGCGGAACTCGACCGTCATGGTCTCGACCAGGTTGTCCATGCTCCAGTTGGGCTCCAGGCCGCAGATCTCAAACAGGAAGTTGCTCAGCAGCTGCTGACCGTACTCGGAGTGCTTGACCTCGGGGTGGAACTGCGTGGTGAAGATCTTGCGCTCGGGGCACTCCATGGCGGCAACCGGGCACACGTCGGTGCTGGCGGTAACGGTAAAGCCCTCGGGCACCTCGGACACGGCGTCGCGATGGCTCATCCACACGGTCTGCTCCATGGGCGTGGAGTTAAAGAGCTTGGCGCCGGCCGTGCGCGTGATGGTAGCGCGACCGTACTCGCCCACCTCGGAGTGACCGACCTTGCCGCCGAGCGTCACGGCCGTGATCTGATGGCCGTAGCAAAAGCCCAGGACGGGAAGGCCCAAGTCAAAGATGGCGGGATCGATGGACGGAGCGTCCTCGGCGTACACGGAGGCCGGACCGCCAGAAAGGATGAGCGCAGAGGCGTTCATCTCGCGAATCTCGTCGGCCGAGATGTCGCAGGGGACAATCTCGGAATACACGTTGAGGTCGCGGACGCGACGGGCAATGAGCTGACCGTACTGCGCACCAAAGTCGAGTACGAGGACCTTTGCGGAAGCCTTTTGATCCATGGTTTCCCCCTCTTGTTGGCGGGGAGCCGGTGCCCACCCGCGCGAATAAACGAAAACAGCTTACATAGTGTACACGTTATATGGGGTTTCTCGTCCCTCGCAGCCATCAGCGCACGGCAAACGCACGACCTGGGTCCCTATTTGACGGCAATCGAAGTGTTACCAAACGTTACAGATGATGTAATACGTTTGAACATTGGACGCCCTGTGCCACAATACTGCCGAACGACTCCGCCTCTGCGGCGGCAAATACGATAGGAATACCAGCATGAAGCGCATCCTTCTCATCGCCACGGGCGGCACCATCGCATCGACCGAGGACGGCAACGGCCTCTCCCCCGCCCTGACCGGTGAGGAGCTCGCCCAGAGTGTCCCCGAGATCTCGGGCCTCTGCGAGCTCGACGTGGTGCAGCCCATGAACATCGACAGCACCAATATGCGCCCCAGTGACTGGATGCGTATCCGCGACGTCATCGTCGAGGGTTATGCCGACCACGACGGCTTCGTAATTCTGCACGGCACCGACACCATGAGCTACACCGCGGCAGCGCTTTCCTACCTGATTCAGGACAGCCCCAAGCCCATCGTGCTCACCGGCTCGCAAAAGCCCATGGGCAACCCCTTTACCGACGCAAAGCTCAACCTGTACCAGAGTCTGCTCTATGCGCTCGACGAGCATTCGCACGATGTGTCGATTGTGTTTGGCGGCGTCGCCATTGCCGGCACGCGCGCCCGCAAGCAGCGCACCATGAGCTTTAACGCGTTCATTAGCGTCAACTATCCGCCCATCGCCTATATCCGCAACGACCGCATTGTGCGCAACGGGCTTCACGGCACTCGTCAGGGCGAAAACCCAGTTCGTTTCTACGACAGCATCGATCCGCGCGTATTTGTACTCAAGCTTACGCCCGGCGTAAACCCGGGCATCCTCGACGCCCTTGCCGATAGCTACGACGCCGTGATTCTGGAGACCTTTGGCATTGGCGGTATCCCCGAGTTTGGTGAGTCGGGCGAGTCATTCCAAGAGGCAATTTTCCGCTGGGTCGATTCGGGCCGCACTGTCGTTATGACCACGCAGGTCCCCGAAGAGGGCCTCGATCTGGGCGTTTATGAGGTCGGCCGTGCTTACGCCGATCATCCGGGCATTCTGCGCGGCGACGACATGACCACCGAGACGCTCGTGGCCAAGACCATGTGGGCACTCGGCCAGTCACGCGATGCCGCCGAGATCCAGCGCCTGTTCTACAGCCAAGTCAACCACGACCGCATCCCGATGGCGTAATTCGGTTGTCGACGGGTATCCCCTATTCGATACCCTCGAGAAGTTCTGACACCGTCATGCCAAGTGCGGGCGCGATCTTAAATAGAACCTTGAGCGTGAAATTTGCCGTCCCATCTTCGATTCGGTCGAGGTAGGGTCGGCTGATTCCTGTTGCCACACAAAAATCAACCTTGGAGATACCAAGGTCCCTGCGTGTCTCTTCGACCCGCCTGCCAAGAATCTGTTTCGCACGTTCGTCCATGCAGCCGAGTTTGAAATGGAGCCGAACATAAACGTAAACTATAGTTTACGTTTTGCCGAATACACAGGAGTTTTCTATGTCGGGTTCTTCGGTCCGCATGTACCGAGCCACGCCTTGCACAAACAGCGCACCACCCACGCTCGTCGTCGTTGAAGCAGAATGCCTTTCGCCCGATGAGCGCACAGCATTTGCATTGCTATCAAGTCGCGTCGCCGCCGTTCTGGCCCCTTGCCCGGCGCAAGGCGAACTTGCCGTCCAATGCCAGGCGCACAGCTGCTCGCTCAATCAGGCTGCCGTAATCGCAACCAGCCAGCGTGGCCTGCCCCTTCTCCTAGAAGCCGGTATCGCACTCACTCTTCGCGGCGCCGGATACGAAAACGAGGCCGCCGCCGACATGGTCTTTAAACCACGATCGAGCGGCGGCCTCGCAGCAGCCATTGAATATGCGTGCAGGCTCGTTGCCTAAAAGGACAAGCTAGAAACCAAAGCCAAAGCCCGTTCCAGTAATCGCCGAATACATAAAGTAGACGTTGATTACGTTGAGGAACACGCCCGTGATGCAGCCGTTACGCAGGTAGCGCTCGCACGCAAGACGTGCCATCACAGCGGAGTCCTCGTTGTTCTTTGCCTGGCGTCCCGCCGTAAAGTACGTCGCCACGCTCAGCAGCAGGTTGAGCACCGGCAGTGCCAGCAGCTCGTAGCTCTTACCCCAGCGCGTCACCTCGCCGGCTGCGTTAAACTTCGTTGCCACCTCGGGGCCAATGTTGGGGATAACACACGCTGCAACCACCAGCGGAATCACCGCAAGTACGAGCAGCGCAATACCCATGTAGCCAGCTTTTTTGCCATATTTAAACATATGCGTCGTCCTTACACGTTAAAGCGGAAGTGCACGACGTCGCCATCGGCCATGACATAGTCCTTGCCCTCAATACGCAGCTTGCCGGCGGCCTTGGCGCCCTGCTCGCCGCCGAGCTCGATGTAATCGTCGTAGCCAATAACCTCGGCCTTAATAAAGCCGCGTTCAAAATCGGTGTGGATGACGCCGGCGGCCTGCGGGGCGGTCGCGCCCTGACGAACCGTCCAGGCCTTGACCTCCATCTCGCCGGCCGTAAAGAACGACTGCAGGCCGAGCAGCTTATAGGCCGCCTGCGCGAGCACGTCCAGACCGGGCTGCTCCAGGCCCAGGCTCTCCAGGTAGTCGGCGGCGTCCTTGGGATCGAGCTCGGAAAGCTCGGCCTCGATCTTGGCGCAGATGGGCAGCGGCTTGACACCATCGATGGGCGCCAGGTCCTCGTTGAGCATATCCTCGTCCACGTTGGCCACATACAGGATGGGCTTCATGGTGAGCAGGAACAGACCCTTGGCGGCAGCACGCTCCTCGTCGGTCATCTCCATGGATGCGGCGCGCTTGCCCTCGTTGAGCCAGGCAAGCAGGCGCTTGGCCACCTCGAACTTGGGCATGAGCTCCTTGTCGCGCTTGGCCTCCTTCTCGAGCTTGGGCAGCTGCTTCTCGAGCGTGCCCATGTCGGCCAGGATGAGCTCGGTCATGATGGTGTCGGCATCGCCGGCGGGATCGACGAACTCGCCCGTGCGGCCCACCTCACGCATGACGTTGGGGTCCTTAAAGTAGCGCACGACCTCGCAGATAGCGTCGGTCTCGCGGATGTTTGCCAAGAACTGGTTGCCCAGGCCCTCGCCCTCGTTAGCGCCCTTCACCAGACCTGCGATGTCGACAAACTCGACCGTCGCCGGCACAATGCGGCCGGGGTTGACGATGTCGGCGAGCTTTTGCAGGCGGCTATCGGGCACATCGACGATACCCACGTTGGGGTCGATCGTGGCAAACGGGTAGTTGGCGGCAAGGCCGGTCTTTTTGGTAAGCGCGGTGAACAGCGTCGACTTGCCCACGTTGGGCAGGCCCACGATACCGATGGAAAGGGACACGACAGCTCCTTTTGGTACAGGTACTTCAAACTTCATAAGTATAGCGCCGCCGCAGCATCCGGGCGAATCCGGACACCGCGGCGGCGCAAATGAAGCAGAGATGCGTGAGAGTTCTAGACAGTAGTCCTTACTTAAGCTCGGGCCAGAAATCCTTGTTGGCCTCGATGAGCTCGTCCAGGATCTGCTTAGCAACGCTTGCCGAAGGAATGGTCTTGGAGAGCGTGAGCGCCTGCCAGAGCTTCTGGTAGCTGCCCTCGACCCAAGCCTGGACAACGAGCTTCTCGACGGAAACCTGCTGCTCCATCAGGCCCTTCTGGAACTGCGGGATCGGGCCCTGGCAGATCTTCTCAAAGCCGTTGGAGCCGACGATGCAAGGCACCTCGACCATGGCCGTCGGGTCGAAGTTGGGCACAGCACCATCGTTGGGGACAATCAGCAGGAAGCGCTCGAGCGTGTTCTCGGCCAGCGCGCAGGCAAGGTCGACGATGTAGTTGGCGTGTACGTCGGGCTCAAAGCCGCCGTCCTTGGCAGTACCCTTGGCGATGATGTCGCGGCAAGCGCCAAAGACCTTCTTCTCGCGGCCGTCCATAACCTCATTGGCACGAGTGTAGTTGGGGTCAGACGTCTCGACAACATAGTCCGGGTACAGGTAGTACTTGAGGTAGGTGTTGGGAATCGTCTCGGGATCGACAGCATAGACATCCTTGGCCTTGCCGAAGGTGTGAATCCAGCTCTCCTCGACGTGCTGCTCCTTACCGGCCTCGTGCTCAATGCCGTCCAAGTAGCCGTTCTTTGCCATGTGCTCCTTAATCTGCGGCATGAGGTCGTTGCCGTCCTTGTCGTAGATCTTGCTCCACCAACCAAAGTGGTTGAGGCCGTAGTAGCTATACTGCAGCTCGCGACGATCCTTGATGCCGCACATACGGCTCATCTTATCCATGAGGTCGATCGGCATGTCGCAGATGTTGATGATACGGCTGTTGGGGCGCAGCACGCGGCAGGCCTCGGCGACGATGGCCGCGGGGTTGGAGTAGTTGAGCATCCAGGCGTTGGGGCTGTACTTCTCCATGTAGTCGAGGATCTCGATGACACCACCGATGGAGCGCATGCCGTAGGCGATACCGCCGGCACCGCAGGTCTCCTGACCAACGCAGCCGTACTTGAGGGGGATCTTCTCGTCGAGCTCGCGCATAGCGTAGAGACCCACGCGGATGTGAGCAAGGACGAAGTCAGTACCGGTAAAAGCGGTTTCGGGGTCGGTGGTGTAGCTAAACTCAACCTCGGGTGCGTTCTCGTGGAAGTAGATCTCGCAGGCCTTTGCCACGATCTCCTGGCGCTCGGCGTTGTTGTCGTAGAAGGTCACCTTGTTGACCGGGAAGCGGTCGCGCTCCTCAAGCAGCATCAGGGCAATGCCCGGAGTGAAGGTAGAGCCACCGCCGGCAATGGTCACGGCATAGTTTTTCTTGGACATGATGTCCTCCTCATTCTGGCCGCTTGCTCAATCCATCCCCGCACGCGGCCTGTACGGTTTGGAATTGTTACCTAGAAGTGGAGTTTTTTATCTCTAGAATCGGCCTTGCGGTGCATACCGGCTCTGCAAGGCCGATTGTTTCGATGGACGATGGTTTACAGAAGACTCTCGAACTTCAGAAGACTCTCGAACTTCTCGCGAACCTGCGGGACGGTAAGGCCGATGATGACCTGGATCGACTGACCTTGGACCACCAAGCCATGCGTACCGATCGCCTTGAAGGAAGCCTCGGGTGCAACGACGCTCTTGTCCTTGACGTTAACGCGCAGACGGGTAGCGCAGTTAGTTACATCGATGATGTTATCCGTGCCACCGAGCAGATCGAGGATGTTCTCGGCAAGCACCAAGCGCTCATCATCTTTACTCTGGGCGACCGATTTGCCAGCAGCAGCACCGCCCTGCTTTTGCTTGTAGTCGGCCTTGGACTTGAGCTCGACCTCAACATCGTCATCCTCGCGACCGGGGGTCTTAAAGTCGAACTTGACGATCAGGAAACGGAAGACCACGACCCAAAGGGCGGTAAAGCACAGACCGACAAGGATGGAGATGGCGTACTGCAGACCGTGTGCGGCCCAAAGGGGCAGCCAGTCCCACGAGAGCATCGAGATGATGCCGCCGTCGAAGATGCCCACGACGCCAAGGAGGTTTTGAGCCATGCAGCCGAGCGCTCCGAGCACGCAGTGGACGACGAACAGGCCGGGCGCGATGAACAGGAAGGTGAAGTCAAGCGGCTCGGTGATACCGCAAAGCATAGCGGTAAGGGTGACGGGAATGAGCAGAGCCTTGACGCGCTGCTTGCGCTCGGGTTTGGCGGTCATATAAAACGCAATGGCGACGCCAAGCGAGCCGAAGACCTTAGTCCAACCAGGGCAGGTATAGGCAGCCCAGGGTGCGGCATCCTTAAGAGCAATGCTCGGATCGGCAGCCAGTTGGGGCAGGATGTTGGCCCAAGCAGCAAAGATGCCGCCGTTGACCGCCGCGTTGTCGTAATAGAACGGCGTATAGATAAAGTGGTGCAGGCCTGTAGGAATCAGCACGCGCTCGAAGAAAGCAAAGACGCCCACGCCGAACGTACCGGCGGAAAGGATGAATCCCTGGAAGGCGGAGATAGCAGCCTGAACATGCGGCCACACCAGGCAGGCGATAAGAGCGACCGGAACCATAACGAAGAAACCGATCATATAGATGAACACGGAGCCCGAGAACACGCCCAGCCACTCAGGAAGTTCGGTGTCGAAGTACTTGTTGTGAAGCATCGTGGCGATACCAGAAATGATAAGCGCGCCCATGATGCCCATATCAAGCGTTTTGATGCTTGCGATAGTGGCAAGACCAGTACCGCTGCCCGCCTCGACAGAGTAGTCGACCCCAAAGACAGGGCCCCACTGCCCCAAGATTGTGCTTACAAAGTAGTTGAAGGTAAGGTAGATGGCCAAAGCCTCCATGCAGCAGCGAGCGTTCTGCTTGTTCGCGAGCGAGATTGGCAACGCTACGCAAAACAGCAACGGCATCTGGTTAAAGAGCGTCCAACCACCCTGGAGCAGCACATTCCAGCAATCAAACCAAAGATGACCCGCTGTGGCCATCTCGCCAAAGATCGCCTCGGTGGTAAACAACGTACCCAGGCCGACGACGATTCCGGAAAATGCGAAAAGAATTGCAGGCGTGTACATTGCACCGCCGAAACGTTGTATCTTTTGCATCATGACGGGGAATCCCCCTCTCTTCATTCGGAGCGCTGCGGTTTTGGCTTCACTCGAGACCGCAGACGCGCCGTTTGCGTGTACCTCGTGCAATAGGACGGGTGGGCCCGTGTCCCTGACTTCTTGCACTTACGTTTTATCACATCACTTATCTAGACAAGTTAGCATAAAGACTACGGTCGGTAAACGGTTGATTATTGGCCGTAAACGGTATATATCCAGTATTTCGCCTGCTAAATCTGACATAGCTGATAGCTGCATTTTAAATTTCTTTTCGACTTGTCTAGATGTGCTTGTCTATATCTATATACATGCCTATACTTCATTACAACATTCACCGCCACGTTAAGGAGTCACCATGAAAAGCGCGGTCTTCTATGGAAAGCACGACCTCAGAGTCGAGGAATCGGCAAAGCCGGCCGTGGGCAGGCGCGACGTTCTGATCAACGTCAAAGCTTGCGGCGTCTGCGGTACCGACGTTCATATCTATGAAGGCGACAAGGGTGCAGCCGACGTTACCCCGCCCACGATCCTTGGTCATGAGTTTGCGGGCGTTGTCGAGGCCGTGGGCAGCGACGTCTCCGGCTTTAAACCGGGCGATCGCGTGTGCATCGACCCAAACCATCCCTGCGGCTGCTGTGAACCCTGCCGCGACGGAATCAACCACTACTGCGAGCATATGACCGGTTACGGCACCACCGTTAACGGCGGCTTTGCCGAGTACTGCTCCGTCGATATGCAGCAAGTCTACAAGTTGGGCGATCACACCAGCTTTGAGCAGGGTGCTATGACCGAGCCCGTCGCCTGCTGTCTGCACGGCATCGATATGTGCAACATCAAGCCCGGCAGCACAGTTGTCGTTATCGGCGGTGGCATGATCGGTCTGCTCATGATGCAGCTCGCCAAAAACGCCGGCGCCACCAAGGTTGTCTTGCTTGAGCCTGTCGAAGGCAAGCGCGAGGTTGCGCTCAAACTCGGCGCCGACCTGGCAATTGATTCCATCCACGAGGACGTCCCGGCCCGCCTGAAGCAGGAGGGCGTCGGCAACGTCGATGTCGTTATCGAGTGTGTTGGCAAGCCCGTCACCATCGAGCAGGCCATCCAGATCGCCGGCCACAAGGCTACGGTCATGATGTTCGGCCTCACCAAGCCCGATGAGACAATCACCGTCAAGCCCTTCGAGGTCTTCCAGAAGGAGCTTGTGCTTACCTCGTCCTACATTAACCCTTATACGCAGCGTCGTGCGCTCGAGCTCATCGACTCTGGCAGGCTCGACGTATCCTCGATGGTCGCAAAGGTAGCCTCCCTCGACGAACTCGGCGCCATCCTGTCAGACCCGGCCCTGCGTGCCATGGGCAAATATATAATCGACCCCAGCAAGTAAATCGCTTGACACCTGCGCGGGCGGCCCTCATCCACCGCTCGCGCACTCAGCTCTAGGAGACCGTCATGGCGCGAGCCATCTTCCAAACTATTTATGACAACGTGAAGCAGTCGATTGACGACGGCACATACGCTTATCAGAGCTATCTGCCTTCGGAGACTGAGCTCACGCAGCTATTTGACTGTTCGCGCATGACGGTCCGTCGCGCCATCTCGATGCTTGCGGCAGATGGCTACGTGCTCCCCCAGCAAGGCAAGGGTATGCGCGTCATTCGCAACATCAGTGACGAGACGAGTCGTGGCGGCGGCGGACTCGAGACCTTTAAGGAAATCGCAGCCAGTCGAGGCTTTGAGCTCAAAACGGTCACCACTGTCTTTGAGCTCCTCGTCTGTAACAAGGCGCTCTCCAAGATTACCGGGTTTCCTGAAGGCTGTGAGCTCACGCGTGCCAAACGCATCCGTTATGCAGACGGACAAGCCGTGTGCTCCGACGACTCCTATTACCTAAGCTCACAGGTACCGGGGCTGACACCCGAGATTGTCAACGACTCGATCTATCGTTACCTCGAAGAAGGCCTTGGCATTAAGATTGCCACGGGCAAACGCGATGTAACGATTGAGCATCCCACGCCCGAGGATGCACGCGTGCTCGATCTCGACGACTTTAACGCACTCGCCGTTGTACGCGGACAGACCTACAACGCCGACGGCATCCTTATGGAATACACCGAGACAAAGCAGGTTCCCAGCTTCTTTTTACTCCACGAAACGGTCACCCGCCGCAATAACGGCAGCGAGACCCATCAGAGCAGTATGAGCTAACCATCTATTAGTTGCGGTGGGATAGTTCCTAGAATGGCCAGCTTAAGGGCAAAACAGGAACTATCCCACCGCAACTTTTTTGACCGGCGGGGCAGTACCTGTCCCACCGGCCATCATTTACGCTCGTTTAGCTAGTCCGCGAGCTTCTCCACCTGATCGAGCATCTTGTCAAGCTTGGCCTTTGCCTCGGCCTTGACCTTCTCGGCCTCCTCGTGGGCCTTGGCCTTCTGAGCGGCCTTTTCCTCGGCCTCGGGGTCGACAACGACCAGATTGGACGCATCGTGCTCGACCAGCTTGAGCGCATGCTCGGGGCACACCTTGACGCAGGCTCCGCAACCTAGGCAATACGTGGACTCCAGTGCAAAGCGACCGCTTCCCACCAAATCGCAGGCAAACGTGGGGCACACGTTGACGCACTCGCCGCACGACGTGCACTTGTCAAAATCGCATTCCGGTGTGCTCACCTGCATATTCTGGGCAAGCTCGGGGTGGTTCTGCAGCGTCGAGAGCACCAGCTGCCGCCCGTGCGTGAGCGAACGGCGACGCTTGGTCGTCGTGGTGCCGCACATGGTGTTGAGCGTACGCTCGAGCTGCGTGATCTGGTGACGGTGGGCCTTGAGCTTTTGCGTCACCGAGGCCAGCGCCGCCGTCGCCGGATTGAGCTTGGTCACCGTCAGGCCCGTGGTGCGGGCAATCTTATCCATGTACTCCTTGCGCTCGTACTCGCGGCGCTTATGGCATTTGAGGCTCTTGGGGTCGACCTCCAGGCCCATGCCCGTACCGGCCCACTCCTCGGCAGTGGCGATGGCCTCGCCTAAAATATCCTCGCCACCGGTGTTGCGGCACTTATCGCACACACCCAGTGGCAGGTAGACGCTCACGTTGGGATAGTCGGCCAGCACCGAGAACCAGGTCTCGGCAGTAATATCGCCCACGCAGGCGACGACGACCTCGTTCTCGCGCGGCATGCGCTTGAGGGCGCGCGTGCAGGTGACGTAGGCGGTCTCGTGGCTCGTAGCAGCAGAGACGATGTCGTCATACAGGTTTTTGGGCGCCAGGCGCGGCGAAATGATCGCCTCGGTCGGACAGACGGCGGCGCACAGGCCGCACTTGCGACAGGAGTCGAGGATCTCAATGGCATCTTCCTCGACCTCGATAGCGTTGACCGGGCACACGTCCATGCACGCGGTGCAGCCGCTCTTTTCGTTTTTGCAGGTCAAGCACGGAATGGTGTTGCCGCGCGGGCGCTCCTTGTAGTCGGCAGGATTCCATTGCGGCGCCGACGGATCGAGTGCATCGGTCACGCCGCCAAGCGGATTTTTAAGAAAGTCGAAACCCTTGCTGATCTCGATAATGTCATCAAACAAATCGTGTTCCTGCGCCATGCGCGGCCCCTCCCTGAGCAGTGCAAACAAGCGATAGATAATGATACGCTATCGGCCCACACCTCGGGCAAATTACACGCGGAGCATCTTTGCGGCAAATAGCCTATGCCTATCGCCGCCTCGATTGCACAAGGTCAATCAAGCGCCAAGCTATGCCTCGCACATGAGCTGCACGAGCTTTTGTTTGGTCACCTTTGTCTGCTCGTTGGCCATGTTGCGTTCGTTTCTAAAGACCGCATCCGCAACGCTCATCAGGTCGATATCGGAAATCTCGCCAAGTCCCAGCTCCGCGAGCGTCGTCGGTAGGCCGACGCGCTGGCAAAACTCGAGCACCTGTTCAAGCTCGGGCGCACGCTCCAGACGAAGCTGGACCACCAGGCCAAACGCTACGGCCTCGCCGTGCATGGCCTTGCACTCGGGCAAAATCGTCAGGCCGTTGGCTATGGCATGCGCCAACGCCAAGCCACCGCTCTCAAAGCCAACACCCGAGAGCAGAATATTGCACTCGATCAGGCACTCAACCGCCGGCGATATACGGCCCTTTTTGAGATCGCGCTTGGCGGCGACGCCGCACTCCATGAGTGTGTCATAGCAGGCACGAGCCGCAACCAAGGCCAAGTGTCCCGGCACGCCACCGTGCTCGTTGGCGCCGTGCGCCGCGGCGCACGAACGCGCCTCGAAATACGTTGCCAGCGCATCGCCCATACCAGCGACCGTCATACGCAGCGGGGCCGCCGCGACCACGTTAGTATCGACCACGACCAGGTCTGGATTCTTCTCGAGCATCAGGTAGCGGTCGAACGACCCATCCTCGTGATACAGCACCGAAATCGCGCTGCACGGACCGTCCATCGACGCCGCCGTGGGGCATACACACAACGGCAACTCGGCATAAAACGCAACGGCTTTGGCGATATCGAGCATCTTGCCGCCGCCAATGCCCACCACCATGTCGCAATACTCGGCCCGGGCTTCCTTGGCCATTTCGACAACGGCATCTTCCGTACACGGACCGTTGTAAATCTTAAAGAACGGCTCGCTTAGATCTTCATCTCGAAATCCATCGACGATCTGCCTGCACAGCCGATCCTCGGTGCCCTGGTCAAACAAGACATAGGCAGCGCAGCCCAACCATGACAAATACCTGCCCTGACGCGAGAGCTCACCCGGCCCCTGAACATACCGGCCGGGACCGCCATATACCATGGGAAGCGCCATACGAGAATCCGCCCTTTCATCAACAACAATTGGTGCAAAGCAACCTGCCCCCTTTGCACCATAGCAAAAAGGGGCAAAGCCATCTGCCGGCTTTGCCCCTTCCTTAGCTTGATTTACTCATCCATGAGATAGTAGTGGCCCAGCGCGTCGGCACCCAGGATGGCGTTTGCGACCATCTCGGGCGTCACCTCAAACGGCATGTTGCACATGGTGTCATCGGGCGCGCAGGCGGCCTCGGCAACAATCATGGCCTGCTCGCGCGTAAGCTCGGCAACGCCAAGTTCCTTCATCGTGACCGGTAGGCCCAGCTCAATGCAGAAGCCCAAGACTTCCTCGAGTTTCTCAGTCGGAGCATCCTCGAGTACCAGCTGGACGATGGTGCCAAAGGCAACCTTCTCGCCGTGATACATTCCATGGCACTCAGGCAGCATCGTCAGGCCATTGTGGATGGCATGAGCAGCAGCAAGGCCCGAGCTCTCAAAGCCAATGCCGGAGAGCAGCGTGTTTGCCTCGATGATGTGCTCCACGGCAGGCGTCAGCGCGCCCTTCTCCAACGCGACCTTGGCCTTGACGCCATCGGCCATAAGCGTCTCGTAGCAGAGCTTGGCAAGTGCCAGACCAGCCATACCGCCCTTGCCGCCGGCGCAAGTGCCACCGTCGGCATCATGCGTCGCCTGGGCCTCAAAGTAGGTCGCGAGCGCATCGCCCATACCGGAAACCGTCAGGCGCACCGGACTCGCCGCGATAACCGTCGTATCCATCAGGACAATGTTGGGGTTTGCCTTAAGGAACAGGTACTTATCGAACTGGCCGTCGTCGGTGTAGAGCACCGAAAGTGCCGAGCACGGCGCATCGGTCGAGGCGATGGTGGGGCAAATGATAACCGGGGACTCCAGGTAGTAGGCAACGGCCTTGGCGGTATCGAGGATCTTGCCGCCACCGACGCCGACGATGATGTCGCAACCGTTGTCTCGGGCGAGCGCAACCAGGCGATCGACCTCGCCCTTGGAGCACTCGCCGTTAAAGTCCTCAAACAGCAGCTCGGCCTTAGCCTCGGCAAAGCCGCCCTCGATCTTGGCACCGACGCGCTTCTTACCCGAAGGCGTCACGATGACGAGGGCCTTAGCGCCGAGCGGCTCGACATAGGAGCCGAGCTTGGCGAGCTCGTCCGGACCCTGGATGTACTTGCTGGGGCTATTGAAAATTGCAGCCATAACTATCCCATTCTCTAAAAGAAAAAAGAAAGGGGCTCCGTACGGATACGTGCGGAGCCCCTCGTTACGATAACAAGAGTCGATTAGAAATCGATGTCGGTGTCGTAGTAGCAGGCCTTGAGAATCTTCTCGAAGTCGGCAGCCTTGGTCTCACGCGGGTTCTCGGGCGTGCAGGCGT
>CAVCBD010000035.1:0-18084 GCA_963599935.1 Acutalibacteraceae bacterium
GCTCACGTTATGCAGACGCGGCTTCGCATATCCATCGCGAGGGCAAGGACGGGAGTCTGCTTACGTTGCCGCAGCTCATGGATATGAGTGTGGACGAGGCCCTCGACGCCACGGTGGGTCTCAAGAAAGTTCAGGCGCGCTTACAGACCTTACACGACTTGGGCTTGGGCTATCTCACGCTCGGTGAGCCCACGCCGGCGCTCTCGGGCGGCGAGGCGCAGCGTCTTAAGCTTGCGAGCGAGATGGGCCGCGTGCAGGATGATGCCGTATTCGTATTCGATGAGCCCACGATCGGCCTGCATCCGCTCGATGTTCAGGTGTTGCTGAGTGTATTTGACGGCCTCGTTGCCAAAGGCGCCACAGTTGTCGTGATCGAGCACGACCTCGACCTTATCCGTAACGCCGATTACGTAATCGACATGGGCCCGGGCGGTGGCGACGCGGGCGGGCAAATCGTTTGCGCCGGCACGCCGGGCGACATCGCAGCTTGCTCCGCAAGCATCACCGGTCGCTATCTATAACCGAATGTGACAAAGGGACAGTTCCTTTGTCACATTGACTTCTATTTCACGCATTGAGCCGCGAGATAGTCGCGGAAGAATGGCAATTCAAATGCGACGAGCCCTCGTCCTCGCTCCCCGATGATGCCGGCGTCTATCATGCGGCGTCGGTAGCGGGAGACCTGCTGCGGCGAACGCTTAAGGCGCTCGACAAGGTCAGCGGTGGTGGACTCTTCCTCGTCATCGAGCATGGCGATGAGGAATCGCTTGTCCTCTGCGGTGAGTTCCCGATAGGTTGCCGCGAGGATTCGGTCGTCCATCTCGTCGCGCGCGATTTTGATTCCTAGGTCAAAGTCGCGTGAGGAGATTTCCTTCGAATCGCTTGTGAGATCCCAGGCACGGTAGCCTACGAGTTGCAATAGGAAGGGAAAACCAGAGATCGAGCGAACGGCTCTATCGATTCCCTCAGCATCTGCCAGGCGATCGTTTTCCTGAATTGTGCGAATCAAGGCCTCGCGCACGTCATAGTCGGCAATGCGACCCAGATGATATTGTTGGGCGCGGCGAAGGAACGAGACCGTCTTGTGGTTCAGTAGCGTCGATACGTTGTTGGGAAGTCCCGCCATGAGCAGCGCGACGCGTTTCCCATCGGTCACAAAGTGCTGATACGTCGCTGCGAGCTGAATCATCTCGTCGAGTGTCGGGTCTACCTCGTCAACCGTGACGAGCAGACCGGTGCCCGCCTCGTTGAGCTGGTCGATGATGTCGCCCATGCGATAACGCCAGGTTGAGGCATCGTGAACGCGATTGACCTCGATGCTGCCGATCGGTGCAATTCCGAGACCGGTGACTTCGAAGTTGTTAGACGGGTCGATAAGATGGCCGGCAGCGCGTTTCGCCCCGAACTCGATTTCCTCAAGCATTCCCGGGAGCGCGGTCGTCTTTACGGCTATCCAGCCGTGGGATTCCGCCCTTGTCGCGAGCGACGACATGAGAGCGGTTTTACCGGTTCCACGTGCGCCTGAGAAGATCGATGTCAATTCTGGGCGCCTGCGCTGGCTCAAGAAGGCACGGTCCAAATCCCGAATAATCTGTTGTCTGCCAGCGAGATGGGCAGGAACCTCACCAAAACTGGGGGTAAACGGGTTCTCGAGATATTTCACAAGGCTCTCCTTTCACACCGCCGTTTAACTTCATTTTACTTTAGTTAATTCTGATTAAAAGTGAGGGCTCTTTATCTTGAGCATCAATTAGGCGTGTATTCTATCGGCGTGGCGCTTGAATGTGACAAAGGGACAGTTCCTTTGTCACATTTCTGGAAAGGCTGTTTGGCGCAGGGCTTCGTAGAGGACGATGGCGGCGCTGTTGGAAAGGTTGAGTGCGCTGATGCGGTAGTCGTCCGGGTTGACGAAGTTGCCGCAGATATCCTGTCGAAGGATGGCCTCGTGGCTGTCCTCGGTATGCCCGAGCGATTCCTCGTGGGCTTCCCAGGCCTCGGCGTTATCGAGCGAGTCGCAATCGCGCAGCATCGGGATGCGCTCGCAGCGCTCGGGCGCCGCGGCAAGCAGTGGCTCGGGAATGCCCGAGCTCTCGCTGCCAAAGACCAAGTAGTCGCCATCGCGGTAGGTACTCTGAGCATAGGTGCGGCGTGCCTTTTTGGTCAGCAGATGCAGGCGACCATCGGCGGGGGAGAGGTCGTTGCGCGCAAGGAAATCCTCCCAGCCGGCATAGGTCGTCACGTCCAAGTTTTGCCAGTAGCCCAGGCCGGCGCGACGCACCGTCTTGTCGTCGAGTGAAAACCCCAGCGGCTCCACCAGATGCAGGCGGGCGCCGGTGACCACGCAGGTGCGGCCGATATTGCCCGTATTGGCCGGAATCTCGGGTGCATACAGCACAATGTTGAACATGAATCTCCTTGGCTTAGAACGAAAAACCACCACGAAGGGCACCTTCGTGGTGGTTTGGCGGTTACATAGGCGGAAAAATGCCCGCTTGGATAAACCTAGGCGCGGTGCCAGTCGGTCAGGCAGGCATCGAGGGAGGCGATGAACGCATCCTTGTCCATGTGACGGCCGATGATGCACAGGCTCGTCATGCGGTCGCCCGTCTCGTCGTCCCAAATCTGCATGATCTCGGGGTTCTCGTCGATGATCTTCTGCTTCTCGCCCTCGGGCGCCGAATCGACAAACAGGCCGTTCTCCATCAGGCGCATCTGGTGGCCGGCCTGCTCAAACATGTAGCACATGTCCGGATCGCCGGTCTGCCACAGCGGACCCTTGACGCGGATGACCTCGTCGGGCCACTCCTGCTCAACAAAATTGGTGAACTTCTGCAGGTCAAACGGCTTGCGGCGCGAGTACACAAAGGTCTCGATGTCGTACTCGAGCACCTCGGGGTCGTCGTGCTCCTCGGGATGCTCCATGGCCTCGATCCAGGCGGCGGAGTTGTAGGCGCGCATAAAGTCGAAGCGGTCGGTGTCGAGCAGCTCCTCCATGGGGACCTCGCCGTTTTGAGCCTCGACAATCACGGCGTCCTTCTGCAGGCTGCGCACGATGGCCTTGAGCTCGGCGATCTGCTCGGGCGTCACGGTATCGGTCTTGTTGAGGATCAGCGTGGAGCAGAATTCGATCTGCTGGATGAGCAGGCTCTCGATGTCGTCCTCGTCGATATCCTCGGCCAGCAGGTCGCGACCGCCGTTGAACTCGTCGTACATGCGGGCGCAGTCGACCACGGCCACGATGTTGTCGAGCGCGAGCTTGGGCTCGCCGCCCACCTTGGCCTCGTCGCAGAAGCTCGAGATGGTGTAGGCGATGGGGATGGGCTCGCAAATGCCCGAGGCCTCGATGATGATGTAATCGAAGTTGCCCGAATCGGCGATGCCCTGCAGCTGGTTGGCCAGGTCGTCCGAAAGTGTGCAGCAGATGCAGCCGTTGGTGAGCGGGATGAGGTCGTCGGTCTCGGAAAGGCCGCCGTCGGCGATAAGGCTGGCGTCGACATTGATCTCGCCGATATCGTTGACGATCACGGCGGCGCGGATGCCGCCGTCGTTAGCGAGGATGTGGTTGAGCAGCGTGGTCTTGCCGGCACCGAGGTATCCGGTAAGCATGATGATCTTCACGGGTTTGTTGGGCATGTGCCCTCCTTTGTTAGACATGGCTTACAGTTGAATCTTATGCCAAACGCCTGCTCTTATACCCACGCGCCGGCAAATAACACAAGCTACTCCCAGGCTCCCCATACATCGGGGCAATAACCGACGGTGGCCTTTTTGCCGTTGCGCACGATGGGCTCGGCTAGAACCTGCTGATTCTCGAGCAGTTTATCGAAGCGCTGGCTAGGGGTGAGGTGCTGGATGAGCGCGAGCGTCTCCTCGTCCTTAGCCTTGGGGTTGAGCAGCTTGTCGATGCCGCCGACCGCCTGCATCACGCTCGTGAGCTCGCCCTTGCTCATCTCCTTTTCCTTAAGGTCGATAAACTGCACCTTAATGCGGCGCTCCTTAAAATAACGCTGAGCCTTCTTGGTATCGAAGGACTTCTTGGTGCCGAAGATTTGGATCATATGTTCCGCCGTTCTAACGAACGGCGGTCACCTCGACGCTGCAAAGCCATCTGATGGGCAATCTGCCTTTCAATCGTCGGGCGCGGGCAAAAGCCCAGCGCCCTCCTCTTTCAAGACACCTTGCCTCATCAGCTGGCTTTTCGCTGACATTGATGGAACATCGAGGTGACCACCGCTGGACTTATCGAATGAAATTGGTCGTTGCGCGATCTGCTTCGGGCGCGTTGATGCCGGCGGCGCGGCCTGCTTCGATGCAACGCAGGAGCCAGGCCATGTTTTTGCCGATATTGCGCATGGTGGCAAGGCCCTCGGCATCGCCTTCGGCGTCGCCGGGCACGCGACCAAACACGTTGTTCCAGTAGGTGGAAGCCACCACGGGCATCTGCTTGATGGTGAAGTACTTGTTGAGCACATCGAAGGCGGTCGACGTGCCGCCACGACGGGCAACGGCGACCGCGGCGCCAGGCTTGTGCTCAAAGGCGCGGCCGCCCGCGTAGAAGGCACGGTCGAGGGCCGAAAGAATGCGGCCGCTGGGGTGTGCATAGTAGACGGGCGAGCCAAAGACAAAGCCGTCTGCCTGCTCGGCGGCGGCGATAAGCTCGTTCACCACATCGTCGTCGAAGGTGCAGCGCCCATCAAGCTTGCCGCACTGGCCGCAACCGATACAGTCGCGAATGGGCTTGGCACCCAGCTGGAACACCTCACTGTCGATGCCCTCGGCGCTAAGTTGCTCGGCGATCTCGGCGAGCGCACGAGCGGTGTTGCCATTTGCCTTGGGGCTGCCGTTGACTAAAAGAACCTTCATCACAAACTCCCTCTGCTGTCGGTGACTTCTGCAGAGGATTATCTCATGATGGGGCAGGCGATGCGCGCCGCGACCCGTGCCGTTAATCCAACTTGGTACCCGGCACCTGCACGGCCTCGGCGAGCAGTGTCTTCAGCTCGTTTAGGATGGAGACGGGCTGGCGGTCGACGCTGTCTAGATGAAGCGTTGCCACGCGCATAGGCGGCAGGTACTCAAGCGAGCCGATGAGCACGGGCGAGCCTAAGGACCGCTCGATCTCGTCGGCGATCTGGTCGGTTTCCTGGGGATCGAGGTTATCGAAAAGCGCCACGAACATCGGTCCGGTTGAGCGGAACAGGCAACCCTTGCCGCGTGAGCAGTCCATGAGGCAGGCGGCGCTTTCGGCCAAAACACGGTCACCCGCATCAAAGCCAAAGCGGGCATTGACCTGAGCGATATCGTCAATTTTAATGGCGACAAAGCCCACCTCGTGCGCCACGCGACGCATCTCGCCAATGGCGTTGACCAGGGCGTGGATATCGCCCAAGCCGGTCACGGAATCGGTCGTATCTGCCAAGCTTCGGTTGATGATAATGCCCACATACATGTTGGGCTCGGTATCGGTGGCGTCCAGGCGGTAGCCCGTACAGTCACAAAGCACGTATTTTTCGGTGGCGTCTATGACGCGATACTGCATGTAATGGAAGTGCCACGTGCCGTTTAGCACCATATCGAGCTCGGTGCGTACATTGTCGCGGTCTTCGGGGTGAACGCGGGCAAGCCACATGTCGACAGAGTTGTAGGGGTGTTGCGAGGGCAGGTCAAAATCGCGCACGGCATTAACCGACCATTGCGATTCGCCGGTATCGAGGTTAAGGATAAACGGATAGCGCGTCTCGGAGCTCATGGAGATCGCTTGGAACACGCGGTCGTTGCAGGGAAGCTGATCGGCGATCGGGCGTTGCGACGCGTTGTCTTCTTTCGGTTGCTGCACGCGGTGCATGAGCTTGTAGCGATACATTTTTCGGTCGGCGTCCATGACCGTCTGGCGATGCGTATCGCCAGCAAGCGGGTCGACGCGCGAGCAGCCAAAACTAAAGCTCGCGATCATGGGCGCTTTGCCGTCCGATGTTGCCTCGATAAGATCGCTGCGCGTCCGCTCCAGGCGCCGCTCGAGCTCGGCTTCGTCTACCGTAGGAGACACGAGTACAAATTCGTCTCCGCCGATACGGAACAGCAGATCATCGTGCTTCATTGTTTCGGTGAGCACGCGGCAGATGCCCAGAATGTAGCGGTTGCCCTCGGCGTGGCCAAACGTATCGTTGCAATGCTTGAGGTGGTCGATGTCGATATAGGCGCAGGTGAAGGGGATGCCTTTGCGCCAGAGTTGATCGACGTGGCGGTCGAGCCCGCCACGGTTGCCAAGATTGGTGAGCGGATCGATATAGGCACTGCGCTCAAGCAGCTGCCGTTCCTGCTGCAGGACGGCATGCGTTTTTTGTAGCTGCTCGCCAATGGCACGCAGCTCTGCGGGCAATGCCGAAACATCGAGCTCGGCGGTTGAGGCCCCGTTCGCAAGTCGTTGAAGGTGGGCGATGATTGATTGCTCGCCCAGGCGATACGACTCGTTCATGATGTAAAACCTCCTTGGGCGAGACAGCGGTTTGTATCATATGCCCAATTGCATTTTAATGGGGATAATAAGTTAGCCAACGGGGACAAACGTGCCCCTCAACGGTAGCGGCCTGCATGTGAACGCATCAATCCTCGCCACCATCGAGCAATGCCTCAAAATCTGCCGCCGGCATGGGACGGTAGTAGAGAAAGCCCTGTGCATAGCGTGCGCCCATCTGACGCAGCAGCTGAGCCTGCGCCTCCGTCTCGATGCCTTCGATCACAACGGGCAGCTCGAGCGATTGCGCCATCCCGAGCATCGACGAAATGATTTGCGCGCTACGGCCTTGATCGCCGTCGACGGGCACAAACGTGCGGTCGAGTTTGATGACGTCGACGTTGACGTTTTTGAGCATCGCGAGCGTGGACTGGCCGGTGCCAAAATCGTCCATGTAGGTCGAGAAGCCGCGGGTGTGCAGGTCGGCTGTCAGTTTATCCACAGCCTCGGGCTCTCCGGTATAGGCAGTCTCGGTAATCTCGATGCGCATGAGCTCGGGCGATAGATTGTAGCTGGCGGCAAGCGCGCTCATATGCTCGGCGACGTCGCAGGCAAGGATATCCACGCGCGACACATTAAGCGAGATCGGAACCACGCGAAGCCCCTGGTCAAGGCGCTTGCGAAGCCACAAGGCAACGCCCTGCCAAATATATTTGTCGAGCGTCACCACAAAACCGCTTTCCTCGAGCGTCGGGATAAAGGAAACGGGCGGAATGAGGGTGCCGTCATTACCAATCCAGCGCGTGAGCGCCTCGGCACCAACAATCTCGCCGGTTTCCATGTCCACCTGGGGCTGCAGGTAGTAGGTGATGCGATCGTTGGAGAGCGCATATTGGAACTCGGTGAGGGTGTTGTGAAACGCAACCTCGTGGGCGTACTCTTCGGGGCGGAAAACAGCGATGCGGTCTTTAAAGTCATTTTTGGCGCGACGGTTGGCATACATGGCCCTTGCCTGAGCGTCGATGGTGATTTCCTCACGGGGTTTGACGGGGTAGACGCCCATGGACGGCCAAAAACCCACGCCGTCGTCGTGCCTGGCAACCGCTTCGCGCACGCCGGCATAAATTCGATGAATCGTATCGCGGTCAAAGGGAGCAAGGATGCAAAAGTCGTCCATGCCCCAGTAGCCCGCAACGCCCATGCCCGCGTTCTCGATATCCTTAAGCACCGTGCCCACATCGGCAAGCACGCGGTCGCCCTCGGTTTGTCCGTGCCATTCATTAAACAGGCGCATGTGTCCCATGTCGACGGTGGCAATGCACCATGCGCTGCCTTGTGCCGTCGACAGAAAGGCATTGGCGCGTCGCATAAACTCACTGGGGCGGTAGAGGCCGGTGAGCGGGTCGATGCGCTCGGCGATTGCGCCTTTGCGCTTGATTTCGGGAATGCAGGGACTGTCGTTGTGGAACGGTCCGTTTATGGCGCGAATGCGGCGGTCGAGTTCGTCCAAAACGGCCGGTGCCTGGTTAACAAGGCGCTCGTAGTAGACAGGCACGACCAGGCATGTGGGGGTGATGACGTCGCCGGCAATCTGGATGGGTTTTGAGACAACATGTTCCAAATCCCCAACGAGGTGATCGAAGGCATTGCGGTCAAAACTATCGGTAAGTACAACGAACTGCGCGCTGCGCGAGCGGAATACACGGCTTCTGCCGCGGATGAGCGAGAGCATGCGGCCGGCATACTCGGAAAGCATGGCATCGACGGCGTCGGCCCCATAGCGTTCATTGAGCTGCGTTGTACCGCGAACACGCACGGCGGCAAGGCCCATCCCGCGGTTATCGCGGCGGCAAGTATCAATGGCGCCGATCAACATGCGCTGGGTTCCAAGCCCTGTTGCGGGGTCAATCGTCTCGACCAGAGCGTGATTGACGAGTTCGCCAACGTAGAGCGAGGGCGTGTCTCCGTTTCCGTCGATGCGATAGCCTCGGACGCGACAAAGCACGTAATCGCCAGCAGCGTTGCGCACTCGATACTGCATGACGCGATAGTGCTTGGAGCCGTTGTAAATCTGGTTGATATCGTTGATATAGGCCTCGAGGTCATCGGGATGGACGCGCGTTTTCCAGTAATCGTGGCAGTTGTCCATATGCTCCGAAGGAAGACCGAAATCGCGCAAGGCGCCTTGTGACCAAAGGGTGCGATGCTTGTCCAAGTTCTCGATAAAGAAATATCGTCCCTCGTCAAGCATCGAGAAGGCGTCGAAGACACGGTCGCTGACTTCAAAATCGTCTGCATGAACTTGTTTGATATTGCGACGATCCAGGTGTACGGCATGGCGCAGCTTGTAGTCGTACATGCGGTGGTCGGCATCGAGCGTCATACGATCGGACGTTTCGCCCAGTTTTGGGTCGGCATGCGATACGCCATAGCTAAACGAGTGAGGCATCTCGGCGTCGTTGTTTTTGAGCAGCACCGAGCGGCAATGCTCAAGGCGCTCGGCAAGGTCGTCTTCGGTCGCGACGGTGGACAAGATTGCGAACTCGTCGCCACCCAGGCGAAACACCGCCTCGTCAACTTTGATATAGAGCTTAAGGTACAGGCTCACCTGCATAATGTAGCGGTTACCCTCGTCGTGACCGAAGGCGTCGTTGCAGTGCTTGAGGTTATCGATATCGATAAACGCCATGGTGACCGGCGTGCCCTGCCCCCAGATCTCTTCGAGAGACTTGGTAAAACCGCCGCGGTTGCCAAGACCGGTGAGCTGGTCGGTAAAAGCGGTCTTGATCAGGTCTTCCTGGCGATCAAGCAGGTCTTGAATGGTTTTTTCGAGCGTCTCGGTATAGGTGCTGGCGCTGTCCATATTTATGCCGCTTTCTTGAGTCGAGGCGATACAGCGCGCCGGGCGTGCTGCGTGGTGGGCTAGAGGTGTTTGTTGCTAACGGGCGGGGTTATTCTGCCGTGTCGGCGTGCTGTCCGTTGTCATGCAGAAGGACGCCGCGCGGGTCGATCGATGCACTGCTGGCAATGAGCGCCTCGAATGCCTCGACTGGCATGGGCCGGTAGTAGTAGAAGCCCTGGATGTAGCGCACGCCAAGGTCATGCAGGAAGGCGATCTGCTTGTCGGTCTCGATACCCTCGACGATGACGGGCATACCGATTTGCCAAGACATGTTGATGACGGACCTGACGATGTTTTCGCTCTTGGCGGCTTGGCTGGTTTCCACGGACATAAAGCGGCCGTCAAGCTTGATCACGTCGGCATCGGTGGCCTGCAGCATGCTGAGCGACGACGATCCGCTGCCAAAGTCATCGATCAATACGGAAAAGCCCAAGGCGCGGAGTTTGCTCGTAAGTGCTTTGACGTCCTCGGGGTTGTCGGCGTATGCGCTTTCGGTGATTTCAACCTTAACGTAATGCGTGGGAACGGCATGGCGCATCGCCAGGCGTTCGAACTGCCCGGCAACGTCGACCGAGATCAGGTCGGTTTGGCTTACGTTGACGGAGACGGGCACGCAAGGCAGCCCCTGGCCTAAGCGCTCGGAGAGCCAGGTAAAGACAAGGTTCCATATATAGCGATCGAGTGTCACGACAAAGCCGTTGCGCTCGAGCAGCGGTACAAACGTGCCGGGCGAGACAAAGCTGCCGTCCTCGTCTTTCCAACGGGCCAGGGCTTCGCCGCCCACAATCCTTTTGGTTTCTATGTCATACTGCGGCTGAATATGGAAGGTTATCCGCCCCTGGTTTAAAGCACGCTGGAAGGCCGAGAGTAGGCGATCCTCGCGTTCGCGCTGCGCGTAGGTCTCGGGTTCAAAGAACTTGATGCGATTTCTAAAATCCTGGCGCGCTCGGTTGAGCGCAGCTTTTGCGTGGTCGTACAGCAAGATGTCGATGCGCTCTTGTGGTCCAATGGGGCACACGCCAAAGGCGGGCTGAAAGCCCACCGAGTCGTCGCGCGAGGCAACGATGGTCCGGATGCGCTCGTAGAGCGCGTCGATACTCTCGCGGTCGCCGGGGAGATAGGCGACAAAGTCGTCCTGCCCCCAGTATCCAGCGAGTCCGGCGTTATCGGCTTGCAGCGTCTGCAGCGTGCTCCCTATCTCGGCGATGAGGGCGTCGCCCGCTTGGCGTCCGTACCACTCGTTAAAGACGCGCATGCGACCCAGGTCGATGGCGACAATGGCGCGGTGTTCGTTTGCGTGTGCGGAATGGTGCCTGTCGGCGACGTAGAGGAAGTCGTTGCCGCGCATAAGACCGGTCATCTTGTCTCTTCGATCGTGCGTGGCGGGGCTGCCCGTTTTGGCCGAGATGCTTTGGCTGTGATATGCGGGCGCCTTGCTGCACAGTTCGGCATCGAGGCGGCGGTTGAGGCCGGACAGTATCGTGAGCGGCTGCGAAATGATAGACGGGTAGCGTGCGAAGGCCGTATAGGCGACGGGGACGATATCGATGTCGTGCATCGCGATGGGTCGCATGAGCGCATGCTGCACCTTTTGGGCGATGTTGGAAAGATCGATGTCGGGCTGGCTGTCAAACATAAGGACGAACTGCAGCCCATACGACCGATAGAGCTCGCCCGATTCATCAATCCGGGACAGAATGCGCCCGGCGAGTTCCATGATGACATCATTGCCCGTTTGATAGCCATAAACGGCATTGATACGGTCGATGTTCTCAAACTTAAACGCCACCAAATCGGTGGGCGTGCCAAGTTCCTTGCGTCTTTCGATAGCCGTCATCAGCGCGCGCACGTCGCCCACGCCGGTAGCGGGGTCCGTGCTTTCGACGATGCTCGCGTTGGTGATGGAGCCAGCAAACAGCGTGGGCTCGTTATCGTTGCCGTCGAGACGGATGCCGGAACACGTGACGGTGACGTATCGGCCGCTTGCGTCCTTGGCGCGATAACGCATGTTATGGCGGTGCTTTTTGCCCGACATCACATCTTCGATATCTTGGCGCCAGGCATCGACATCGTCGGGGTGGATGTGCTGCGACCATACCTTGTCCATCTGATAGATGATTCCGGATGGTAGGCCAAAATCCTGTATGGCGTTGTGGGACCAATGGGACTGATCGGTGTCGACATTGCAGATAAACAGGTAACGTCCGGTATCCGTGAGCGCCAACGCCTGGAAGATCTGGTCTTGAGCGCTGCGAAAATCGGCCATGGCGTCAAGGCTGTGATGCGGGTGGTCGAAGGCCTCGCTCATGCGATTGCGCGCGGTGCTGGTGAATTTGTATTCATACATGCGCCGGTCTGCCTCGGCCGTCATCTTATGAAAGGCATCGCCTGCCAAGGGATTGGCGTGGGCGCAACCGTAGCTGTAGCTCATGGGGGTCTGACCGTCATCGAATGTCGAGGTCGCAAGAGAGGCCCGGCAAGCCTCGAGTCGCTGGTTGAGCATGTCGACCGAATCGGTCATGGAGATGAGCACGAACTCGTCGCCGCCTATGCGGTAGATATGTTCATCGGGATGGCAGTGCAGTTTAAGGTAGTTGGCGACCGTGGTGATGTAGCGATTGCCCGCCGGGTGACCAAAGTGGTCATTGCAGATTTTAAGGCCGTCGATATCGATATAGGCGATCGTGTGCTCGAGCTGGCGGTCCCAGACACATGTGAGGTCGTAGGTGTAAGCGGTGCGGTTGGGCAGGCCCGTGAGCGGATCGGTGTAGGCGTCGGCTCTGAGTTTTGCAATGCGGTCGCCGAGGCGGGCAGCGGCGTCGGTCGCCTTTGTGAGCAGGCGCTCGGCCTCGGGTTGCTGTGGGTCACAGATGTTCGATAGCTCGGCGAGACATGTAGTGAGCTGGTCGAGTGCCTCGTCCGGACGCGGCGCGGCATCCTGTGCTTCGTTTGTTTCCATGCCCCCGCCTTGCTGCTTCGTTGAGTTCATTTGTCAGTTGCTGTTCGCTGATGAAAGCTACTGAGTAGTATAAACAACCATTATATGGTCGCGCGGGGGCAGACACACCGTGAGGTGTTGTTTATTCGCCAAACGGTAATGCGGTTGCACGCGTGGAACATGCGACCAGAACGATATTTGTTGATGGGTATACTTGTTCCGTTCAAATTGCGCGGAGACGGAGATGGTCGCATGGCACAGCCAGATACGACGCCCACGGTGGGGCTGGCGCTCGAGGGAGGCGGCTATCGCGGTATGTATACGGCGGGCGTGCTCGATGTTTGGATGGAGCATGGCCTGACCTGCGATCATATGGTGGGCGTCTCGGCGGGGGCGGCGTTTGGCTATAACTTTAAGTCGCGCCAGATCGGTCGCGCCATTCGCTATAACAAGGCCTATTGCGCCGACAAGCGCTATGCGAGCGTGACGAGCTGGCTGCGAACGGGCGATATGTTCAATGCCGATTTTGCCTATCACGAGGTGCCGATTGAGCGCGACCCCATCGACCTGGAGTCATACCGCGCCTGTCCCATGCGGTTTACGTGCGTATGCACCGATATCGAGACGGGCGAGGCGGTCTACCACGATCTGCCCTATGGCGACGAGCGCGATATCGAGTGGATTCGGGCCTCGTCGGCGATTCCCGTGGCAACGCGCCCCGTGGCTATTGAGGGACGCAAGTATCTGGACGGCGGTGTTGCGGATTCCATTCCCAGCGCCTGGCTGTTTGCGCAGGGCTATGACCGCAACGTGGTGGTGCTCACGCAGCCGGCGGGCTTTGTGAAGCAGCCCAATAGCGTGATGCCCATGCTGCGGTGCGTGTTCCGCCACTATCCTGCTTTTGTTTCAGCGCTTGAGCATCGGCACGAGGTCTATAACGCCACGCTCGATGATCTGGCGCGCCGCGAGGCCGCCGGCGAGATTTTTGTGGTGCGGCCGAGCGAATCGGTAAAGGTGCCGTCGCTCTGTCGCGAGCCGGATGAGCTCGAGCATATCTACCAGGTCGGTCGCCACGATGCGGAGGCGACGCTGCCGGCGCTGGAGGCATACCTGGCAGGGTAGGGTGGCGCACGCGGGCTCAGCGGAAAGCGCGTCCCACTTTGCGGCCGTAAACCGGGATGCAGCTTCCCTGTTAGGGTGGTTTGGGAAAGCGCATCCCGGAATGAGCGCTCGAAACGGGACACCGTTTCCCGTTGAGCCCTTGTGGGAAACCGTGTCCCACTTTTCGCCATAAACTGGGACGCCGTTTCCCGTTGAGCTTGTTCGGGAAAGCGTGTCCCAGAATCGGCGTCCAAAACGGGATGCAGTTTCCCGTTGAGCCTGTTTGGGAAAGCAGGTCCGGAATTCGCTCTCAAAGTGGGACGCAGTTTCCCGTTGGCCCTCAAAGTGGAAAGCGGGCATCCCAGAATGGTCGACCAAACTGGGATGCGCTTTCCGTTGCTGAAGATATGAGGCTGCGAAGCAGTCGCTCGGCCTAGGCTTATGCCTGCTGCCAGGTGTCAACGAGCTCCTTGGCCGCAGCGTAGGGGTCCTTTGCGCTGCAGACGGCGCTCACTACAAAGAAGCCGTCGACGCCGGTGGCCTTGAGCTGCGGCAGGTCGGCCGTCTTGACGCCGCCGCCAACCACGATGGGCACGGGGCTTGCCGCATGGAGCGCGGCCAAGTCCTCAAAGCTCTTGGTGATGATAGAGCCGTCGGCAGCGCGTCCGCAATCGCGCTTGGTCTCGGTCTCGTGGAGCGGGCCGATGCCCAAGTAATCGACCAGACTCATGTCGGCAGTTTTAACGTACTCGAGCATTTCCTCGCAACGGGCCGAGAGGCCCACGATGGCGTCGGGGCCCAGCAGCTTGCGGCAGACCTCGACGGGGATGTCGCTTTGGCCCACGTGCACGCCGTCGACGGCGATGCCCTGCTCACGCGCGGCGAGCACGCAGTCCAGGCGGTCATCGATCAACAGGGCGACCTGGCCGGTCTTGCCGGCGTGGGCGATGGCCTGTGCGGCGTCGTCCGTCAGCGCGATAATCTCGCGCGCACTTGCCACCTTGGAGCGCACCTGGATGCAGGTAAAACCGGCGTCAAGTGCTTGTGCCACCACATCGCCTACGGGGCGGCCCAGCGTGTTTTCGGGGCCGAGCACCAGATAGGCAGAGATATCAAGGTTGTCGCGGATGCTCATTATGCTTCCTCCTGCTTTTTGATCTGCGCTTCCATGCGCTCGAGTTTGCCGTTCATGGTGTCAGTAAACCCGGGTCGAATATCCGCCTTGAGCACAACCTCGGTGCGGATGCCCTTGTTTGCTAGGACAAAGGTGGCGTCGCGCACGACCTGCATGACCTCGTCCCAATCGCCTTCGATCTCGGTGAACATCGAGGTAGTGCGGTTGGGAAGGCCGCTCTCGCGAATGACGCGCACGACCTCGGCGACCTCGGCGGAGAGCTCGTCGCCCGTGCCACACGGGGCGATGGCAACGGCGACCAGCGTATTCATGCCGGTATTGGCTGCGGACTCGGACATGGCTTTATGCCTCCTCGAGCTCGAGCTGGTTATCGGCGATGTCCTGGGCGGTTGCGCGGTAGAGCTCGTCGATAAAGGCGACCTTAAAGCTTGCCGGGGCATCGGCGACGGCGGCGGCACGCGTGCCGGCGACGTTGTAGACGGCGGTACCGCAGACGGCTGCCGTAAACGGATCGGCAGCGCAGGCGTACACGGCCAGCACGCCGCCCTGCGAGCAGCCGCAGCCGGTGATCTTGGACATGAGCGGGCTGCCGCCGTGGGATTTGGCCACGGTCGTGCCGTCGGTGATCAGGTCGACCTCGCCCGAGACCACTACGGCGCCACCGGTGTAGCGTGCGAGTGCCACGGCGGCGCCACGTGCGGCGTCAACCGTATCGGTGGTGTCGACACCGCGTACACGGCTCAGATCGGCCGCCTCGCCCTCAAGGCCCCACAGGCCGGCGAGCGCAATGATCTCGGAGGCGTTGCCGCGTACGATGGCGGGCTTGTACTGCTTGAGCTCGTTTACCAGCTGGGTGCGCAGGCTACCGATGCCCAGACCCACCGGGTCGAGCACCCAGGGCTTGCCGGCGTCGTGTGCCGCCTTGGCCGCGCGGGGAATCGTCTGCTCGTAGATGGGGAAGAGCGTGCCCATGTTGAGATAGATGGCACCGCCGCCGGCAACGAGTGCCTCGCCCTCGTCTGGCAGATAGACCATGGCGGCCGAACCGCCCACGGCGAGCTGTGCGTTGGCGACAAAGTCGATCGTCACCGTGTTGGTGATGGAGCCAGCCATCGGATTGGTGGCTCGAATCTCCTCTACGGCCTTGACCACATTTTGCTTAAGCTGTTCCGAATCAATCACTGCACATGCCTCCTTGGCATAGAAAAGGGGCGCTGTGCATAGACAGCGCCCCTGTAAAGGCGGCATGCTCCCTACGCCAGCATTAACTGACAGGTTCAAAGGATTGGGCCCTATGCCCTCTCAGCCTTGTGGTTTGCACCGCCGGCACTCCCGCATCGAATCTGTTGTTCCCTATACTAACGCACCTGCCAAAAAGGGGCAGATTTATTTTGGCAGGTGGCAACAGGGGCGCTGCATTTTCCCAGATAAAACCTGCCAAAATAAACCTGTCCCTTATTGGCAGGTCGTTACAATGGTTACGGTGAAAATGACTGGGGGACTCTATGATCAAACTTGTGCTGACCGATATGGACGATACGCTGATTCCGGCTGGGCATGACGGCGCCAGCGACTACGCCATCGAGGGCATTCATGCCATGCAGGCGGCGGGTCTGCACTTTGGCCCGGTTTCGGGTCGGCAGCCGTCCGCGATGGGCTGGATGTTCCGCAATCGCTCCGAGTGCTTTTCGACCGGTGCGTTCTGCAACGGCCAGGTCATGTTTGTCGACGGTCAGGCGGTCGCATCGCGCGCAACCGACAACGACGCCCTGATGCACCTGGCCGACTACCTTGAGCAAGAGACCGACGATACGTATCTCAAGGTCTACAGCCTGGGCGATGACTTTTGGGATAACGACGCCTATTGCGTGACGCGCGACCCCGAGCGCGTGCGTCGTGCCATGGAGTCGGGTGGCAACGCGTGGCTCAAGGGCGAAGAGGCCCCGTGCCGCCCGGCGGTCGACGACGCTCCAATTTACAAGGCCAATATTTGGAGCGCCCGCTCGCGTGAGGAGCTCGCCGAGCTACGTGAGCGCGTTGCTGCCGAGGTGCCAGAGCTCTCGCTTGTGTTCCCCAACAATCGCGTGCGCCTGTTCGACATCCTTCCGGCCGGTTGGGACAAGGGCTGCGCTGCGCTGGAACTGGCGCGCGCTCTGGGCCTTACGCCCGACGAGGTAGCGGTGTTTGGTGACTCCGATAACGACCTGCCCATGATCGGTGCCGTTCCCAACTCTGTGGCAGTTGCCAACGCCAATGAGGCCGTTACGGCTGCTGCGCGCTGGCATATCGGCGCCGCGGCAGACGATGCGGTTGCCGAAGCCCTGCACCAGATCGCTGCCTGTGCGGCGACGGGGGAGATGCCGTCGTTTATGCGCCAGGCAGATGCGGCGGGTCCGCGCGTCGCGAACGCCTAGGGAGGCCACTATGAAGCTCCAGCAGCTCAGATATGTCGTCAAGGTTGCCGAGTGCGGCAGCATTACCGAGGCCTCACGTCGCCTCTTTGTGTCGCAGCCTTCGATAACCGCGTCGATTCGCGAGCTCGAAAACGAGATGGGCGTGCATATCTTCGAGCGCACCAACAAGGGCGTTATCGTGTCCGAGGAGGGTGAGACCTTTTTGGGCTACGCGCGCCAGGTGCTCGATCAGGCCGATCTGCTCGAGGACAAATATAAAGGTGCGTCCGAGCAGGTGCCGCATTTTAGCGTGAGCTGCCAGCATTATTCCTTTGCCGTCAATGCGTTTGTCGACGTGATCCGCGAGTTCGATGCCGCGCGTTACGACTTTACCCTGCGCGAGGAGCAGACCCACGAGATTATCGAGGATGTCGCACACATGAAAAGCGAGCTGGGCATCCTGTATCTGTCGGAACACAATCGCGAGGTTATCGAGCGCATGCTGGCAGCCAACGAGCTCGTGTTCGAGGGGCTCTTCTGCGCCGCACCGCATATCTTTGTGTGTGCCGAGCATCCGCTGGCGGGCCGCTCCAGCGTAACGCTCGAGGATCTGGAAGACTACCCCTTCCTGTCCTATGAGCAGGGCAGCTACAATTCGTTTTACTATTCCGAGGAGCTGACCTCGACGTTTGAGCGCCGCAAGAACATCCGCGTGCGCGACCGTGCGACGCTGTTCAATTTGGCCATGGGACTCAACGGCTACACGGTGTGCTCGGGCGTGATCAGCCATGAGCTCAACGGCCCCGGCATTATCTCGATCCCGCTCGATGTGGACGAGTATATGGAGATCGGCATAATCACGCGCAAGAACACGACGCTCACGCGCTATGGGCAGGCCTATATCGACGCGATTCGTCAGCATATCTAACCCGTGCGGACCGCGCGTGCGAGCCGCATCCCTATTGTTTGTTATATAGATAATACCTATGGCGAACAGAAACAAACGCGTATTTTACGATAGCGATGCGGACGCTCATACTCTGTCTGGGTAAAGCAACCAAGACAAAGGGAGACACCTTATGAGCACTTCGACCACACTGAACGCGCCGTTTCGCGCCGATATCGTCGGCAGCTTTCTGCGCCCGCAGACCGTAAAGGACG
>CAVCBD010000036.1:0-18073 GCA_963599935.1 Acutalibacteraceae bacterium
GCCTGTTCGCGCGCCCACTGGCTCGACAGATAGCTGGGATGCATGTCGCATGTCAAGGCGGCGGGCGTCAGATCAAAGAGGTTTTCTAGACGTGCGCGGGCGGCGCTCCAGGCATCGAAGGTCGCGCCGTTTTCGACATCGCCGATATGCTGCGACACAAAACAGGTTGCCTCGCCGTTCGTCCCTTCGCGCGTGAGCGCAATCGTGGCCTTTTGCTGTGGGCCGCAGGCGAGCACGCAGGGTGCAGTGCCGTCGAGTGCCGGCAGCGGCAACGGCCGAGGTGCATATCCGCGAGCGCGGCGCACGGGCATAACGTCGCCGTCGACCACACGTACCACGGAGTCGTCGTAGCGCGAGAGGATCGCACGGTCGTTGCCGAGCAGCGCGTCGGCAATGCCGGCGGCAACGAGGTGTTCCCAGGCAAGGCCGTCATCAGTTTCGATAGGTTCCTCGCTCAGGTTTCCGCTGGTCATGACCAGCGCGTGCATGTCATGCGACGCGGCGGCTGCAAGCAGCAGATGCTGAAGAGGTGTATAGGGGAGCATGACGCCGAGCTCGGGTAGATCGTGCGCGACGGATGGCGCGAGTGTAAGGGCGTCGGGGGAATCTTCCTCGCCAGCAGCACGCCGGCGCAACAGCACGATGGGGCGGATGCTACCGGCCAGCAAACCGCGCTCGACATCATCGACACGGCACAGGCGTTCAGTATCGGCAAGGCTGCGCACCATAACGGCAAGCGGCTTGTTGCTGCGGCGCTTGCGACGGCGCAGCTCGACCACCGCCTGCTCATTGTCGGCGTTGCAGGCCAGATGGAATCCGCCCAGGCCCTTGATGGCGACAATACCGCCGCTGGCCAGCAGCTCGACACAGCGGTCAATAATGGCATCGCTGGTTTCGCGCGTGCTGCCGACGGCCGGCGTCGCCCCCGAGCCCTCGAGCTCCATGTCGCCCGCCGCCTCGCGCCAAGTAATATGTGGCCCGCAGTCAAAGCAGGCATCGGGCTGCGCGTGAAAGCGCCGGTCAAGCGGGTCGCCATACTCTGCGGCGCACTTGGGGCACATGGGAAAGCAATCCATCGACGTGGCCGCTCGGTCATAAGGCAGCGACCGGATGATGGTAAAGCGCGGCCCGCAGTTGGTGCAGTTGATAAAGGGGTAGTGATAGCGTCGGTCGGCGGGGTCGAACAGCTCGCGCAGGCAGTCGTCACAGGTGGCGATATCGGGGGAGATGAGCGTCGTGTGCACGGTCTGATCCTGCGACGTTACGATACGAAAGACCTGCTCATCGTCGGCATCCCAAGCGTCGGGCTCCAGGTCTGCAACAGCGACATGCTCAACGCGGGCCGCGGCCGGCGCGTGCTCCGACAGCGCGGCGACAAAGCCGTCGAGTGCCTCGACCGAAGCATGCGCCTCGATGTGCACGCCATCGCCCGCGTTGAGCACCCAGCCGCAAATGCCATGCGCCATAGCCTCGCGATACACAAATGGCCGCATGCCGACGCCCTGCACAATGCCCGTTACATGGATATGCACATGTCGCATGCGACCCTCCTTCGTTGAAACCTGTCCCTTTTTGGCAGGTGCGCTGCGGGAAATCCCGTTACAGCCCCAGGCTTTGCCTGGTGGCGGCGCAGGTGAGCTCGCCGTGCTTAACGCCGCGCAGCCCCAGCAGACGGTCAGCCAGCTCGTAGACACGCTCGCCGCGACCCTTGAGCGCCAGAATCTCCAGGCAGTTGTGGTGGTCCAGATGCACGTGCATGGTCGAGACGATCTCGTCGGTGTAGTCGTGCTGCACCTCGTCCAGACGGCGCGTCAGATCGCCGGTATGGTGGTCATAGATCATGGTGAGCGAACCGATGACCTGCTCATCGGGCGTGCGCATTTGCTCCTTGGCGATCGAGGCGCGAATCAGATCGCGTACGGCCTCGGATCGGTTGGCCACGTCACCGCGGCGCGCGATCTGCTCGTCAAAGCGGCGCAGCAGGTCGTCGGGCGCGGTGACCGAAAAGCGGACCAGCTCGGAGCTGGAGCCGCTGCAGCGGCAGCTCGCATCGTCGTCCACACCGTGATCGTGCGCGTGCTCGTGCTCGGCCACGTTACACCAGTTTCACAGAGCCGACGGAGTTGTGATCTGCCTCGATGGCCTCCTCGTAGCCCTCGAGCGCATCGTGCGCCTCGTGCAGCGCAGACATGGCGGCCTCGAGCTTGGCGCCAATGCGCTCCATGTCAAAGTTCTCGGTCGCGTGCAGCAGCTGATGGCTCCACTCGTGAGCGAGCTCGATGGTGTCGTCGACCTGCTTGACGCTCATGGCAAGCTGGCTCATGTTCATTCCAACGTCATGCATGGGAATCTCCTTATGTTTGGGGCAATCCAGTGGTTCAGATTCTACTACGCCCGCCTTGGGCGCCGCCGCATAAGAAAACGGGTGCGAGTCCGTCTGACCCGCACCCGTTCACTGGGGGCTGTTTGTGTCTACCATAGTATCCGTGGTCGCATGCCTTGCGTTTGGCACTCCGGCGAGCGGTGCGAAACCGCTCATGGACGGCAGACAAGTAACAAGCGTATTACAGATGTTTCTCCAGCAGTGCCTGAAGTCTTGCCTTGGGTAAGGCGCCGACCGAGCGGTCGACCTCCTCGCCGTTCTTAAAGACGATCAGCGTGGGGATGCTCATGACGCCAAACTTCATGGCCAGGTCCTGGTTGTCGTCGACGTTGCACTTGGCCACAGCCAGCTTGCCGGCCAGCTCGTCGGCAACCTCGTCTACGATGGGCGAGAGCGAGCGGCAGGGGCCGCACCACGGGGCCCAAAAATCAACCAGTACGGGCAGGCTATCGTTGACGACAGCGTCGAAGTTCTCGGGGGTAATCTGCTTAATGTCAGCCATGGTGACCTCCATAATGCGACGCGGCTCGGCCGCGTAAAAATCAGTACGACCGTGCTTATACCCAGCGGCTCGCAAAGCAACCACTCGCGGGCGGCTCTTTTATATAATGGTGGGCACGCAAACGATTGGAGAGCGCATGCCCACGTCACAAAGCCAGAAAAAAGAAGCCATCGCTCAGGCGACCGAGCAGGAGCTAGCGTCTCTTGCAGATCGCGGTGTGCGCATCACGGGCAACGCGTGCTCGCCGATTGTGCTGGTCAAAGGCGATTTGGATGAAGCCGAGTGCTCGGGCGGCGAGCTGGCCGCCGGCGCGGATGGCGCCGCGTTGCGCAAGGCGCTCGGCGCCATCGGATATGCCCCCGAGGATTTTTGCGTGCTGGCAAGCGTCGCCGGCGCGGGCGACGGAGCGGGCGCGGCGGGCGATGCCCTGACGTGTGACCTGTTCCGCGAGGCGCTGGAGACCTTGGACCCCGAGGCGGTGCTGCTGCTGGACAACAGTGCGGCCGATGTCATGCGCGAGACCTATGCCGATATGCTTGTGGCGATTGATGACTTTGACACCGCCATGCTCAAGCCCGGCCTGGTCGCCCATGTGCAGGGGCGCCGCGTGCTGGCGCTCGACGGTTTTGAGGCAGCGCTCACCGACAAGGCCGCCAAGCAGCGCATGTGGGCCTACATTAAGCAGCTGACCCCGGCGGCTGCACCGCTGTAGCGAGGCTGGCGGCAGCCCCTACATCACGGCGCGCAGCTCAAACCGGTCGCCGTTAATGCGGAACTGGCAGTTGCCGTTCATGCGCTCGACGGCAAGCTTAATGCTCTTGGTGCCAAAGCCGTGCCCAGTGTGCTGAGCTACGGGCATGCCGTCGACCATGTGCGGCGCACGGCCAAACGTGTTGGAAACCAGCAATAGAAGCTGACCGTCTTCGTAGCGAAGGTCCAGGTCGACAAACCGCTTGCCTTCGGGGGCGGCGCTCGCCGCGGCGATGGCATTGTCCAGGGCGTTCGATACCACACTGAACAGATCGACATCGCCCACGTGGACGGTTTCGGGCACGGCGGCGCGCAGGTCGGCGGTGACGCCGTGCGCGTTGATGTCTGCGGAAAGCGACGAGAGCGCAATGTTGACCGTTTCGTTGGCGCAGTAGCGGCGCACGGCGGTGCGGTCGTTGGTCTCGCAGAGCGCGTCGATGCGCTCGAGTGCCTCATCGGTGTGACCCTCTTCGATCAGGGCCGCTAGACCGCGCAGGTAGTGGCGCATGTCGTGACGGAGAACCGAGAGCTCGCGTCCCGACTGGCGCCAGGCTTCGAGCTCTTTGATGGCCGCGCTGTCGCGGGTCGCGAGCATCCAGCGCTCGCGCTCGGCGATTTCCTTTGCCTCGTATTCGCGAAGGTAGACGGCAAGAAACATAAGGTAGAAGGCGCGGAGGGCGAACGCCAAAAACTCAACGGTTACCACCGAGCCCGAGTGGAAGAGCGTGGTGTAGACGTTGGTGGCGTAGTCGAAGATGTAGTAGACGAGCGGCAGGATGAGCAGAATCTCCAGCTCGGTGGGGCTTTTGATCGCCAGGCGGGGGCCAATGTCGCTTGCCCAATGCAATAAGACGGCAAAGACGCCGAGCGTGGTGATGATACGCGCCACGTAGTACGCGACCTGCGAATCGGTGGCGGCGAATGCGGCGATGCCCATCCAGTTGCTAAACTGGCAGCTCAGGTAGGCACTGGTAACGCCCAGGATGGCGAGCAGCGGACTCAGGCGATAGCGTACGCACAGGTAGACGACAAGCGGCAGATGCACGACGAGCGGATAGGCCTGACGGGCGAAAAGCTCGCCGCCGACGGCATTGGCGAGGCCGAATGCGCATCCGGTTGCGGCGCCGACCCCCACCAGCTCGAGCGAATGGCGGCCGTTGATCTCGACACCGCACAGAGCCGCCGAGGCAAAGACGCCAAAGAGCAATGTCGTCGCATGGTGGATTGCCCAAAGTACCAGTTCTGCCGAGGAAAGCATCAGCGTCTCCCGCCCTCGAACCGCACTGCAAAGTAGGCGTCTTGGAATCCCTGCTTGCAGCTGCGCGCGAGCGGTATGCACGCGCCCGAGCGCATGACGATTTCCGTGCGGTTAAGTGGTCGATGTTGCGCAGATTGACCTGGTAGCTGCGGTGGCATTTAAAGAAGGTCGCGTTTTGGGCCAGTCGGTCCTCGATGCTGCGGAACGGCTCGAGCGCCTCGATATCGCGGCCATCGCGCAGGTGGAAGATCACGTGCTTGTTGCGAGCCTCGGCATATTCGATATCGGATAGGCGCAGGGCATGGTAGCCAAAGGACGTCTTGATGACGAGCTCGTCGGTCGCTGCCGGACGCAGGCTCGACAGCTCGTCGAGCAGTTGCGCCACGCGCTCGTAGGTCACGGGTTTGAGCAGGTAGTCGAAGGCGCGGACCTCGTAGGACTCAAGCGCGAACTCGGGCGATGAGGTGAGGAACACCAGGCGCACGGCGGTATCGGATTGGCGCAGCTCGCGGGCGGTGTCCATGCCGTTGACGAGCGGCATGATCATGTCGAGCATGATGATGTCGGCGCGCGATGCGGCATGGCGTGCCAGCAGGTCCTCGCCGCGCGTAACGAGTGCAACATCGACCGCCGTACCCGTCTCGGCCGACCAGCGGTTGATCATGCGGTGCAGGTTATCTAGAAAGGCGACGTCGTCGTCGCAGGCGATGATTTTGAGCATATTGGGCCCCCTTAGTACCTCGATTTTGCCACATCGTGCACGCGCCGCCCGCGGGGGTGCGTTCCATTTGCGCCCCACGGTACGCAACTCGCGTCGAGCGGCGGGGTGTCAAAACATGCGGTTGCACAATGCCAGGTGGATATATATGTCAATTTGAGCTGGCGGCTGGCGAGGGACCATGCCGGCCGCGCCAAGCGATATCGGACATCGCGAAAGCATAGGGGTAAGGGAGCTGAACGATGAAGGAGAAGAAGATGGGGATGCGCGCTGCGTTGACGCGTCTGCTGGGTATCGCAACCGTGGCATGCGCGCTCGTGGCGACGCCGGCGGTGGCAAGCGCCGAGACGCAGGTCATGCCCGACGGGGTGAGGGCGGATGTGCTGTCGCTTAAGCAGGCCAACAACGAACCCGTCCAAATCACCGAGCCGGGCAGTTACGTACTTAAGACGGCTGAGGGTGAGGTCACGCCATCTTCGGGTTACACCATCGACGCGCCGGATGCGTCTCGGATTAATCCTGTGAGGATCTACATCGATGGTACGGTCTACGTGAACGATAAGACTAACTGGCGGGTTGAGCAAACTCGATGGCTGTTCAACATCAAGCAGGGCAGCAATATCGAGTTCATCGGCGTCAACAATCCGTGCGTCAGCTTCCATAGAAATCAAAAGCAATTTGAGTCCGTAAGCGGCTTTTTGACCGACCGCTATTACAGCGGTGGCTACAAAAAGGCATCGGGCGACATCTCGGTTGGCCTGGGGGTTGGCGACGGCTCGCAGAATTTCATTCTCTCGTATGGCAGCAAGTACGAGCAAAAGGTACCTGCGATTTCCCTGGGCAATACCAAGGGAAAGCTGTCTGCAAATTTCAGTAAGCTGATGATTAGGGACTATGCTGGCAAGTCGCACAACTCTTTGGGTGAGGTTTCCCCATACAGTATTCTTGAATATGCTGTGCCGGTCCGCCTGTTCCGTAGCAGCTTCTCCGATGACGGCAAGGGGAATATTAATAAGCTCAACGCTACGTTTACTGACTGTGCGTTCTGGAATACGTCTGGCGACTACAACGGTGCAGTTTCAATTGTGGGCAATCCCCGTGGTGGCGTGAATTCGGACGTCGCTTCGAGGCTGACTGCGACGTTCGAGAACTGCCGGTTTGGTTCCGATGCCGACAGCGGCATTTGGCAGACCAATAATAAATATCCGACGGTTGAAGAGACCACTGAGTTTGCACAGGTTCAGGAGACTGGAAAGTGCGCCGTTGCAGGCGTGATGGGCGTCACCAACGCTACGGTCAACCTCAACAGCTGCACGATGAGCAACTTCCACAGCACGCGTTCGAGCTCGGTCGACAACACTTTGACAGTCGATGCCCTTAATGTTGCACGAAGCGCCCGCTGCAACATAAACGGTGGCACGATTGAACGCTATGGCGCACGCGGCAATACGTGCGTGGTATACGCCGCCGGAACCCTTACCCTCAACGGATTGCCGGAAATCGCGAGCTACTGGAAGAACAGTCACGCCGGCGATACTAATTATGGCGACAAGTACACTGAAGCTGATAAAGCTACGGGAACCGCCAAGAGCTTGTATGTCCCGAAGAAAAAGAGTGTCGATGCCAACGTCCCGGCGCTGAATATCGCGTCTGACTTCTCCGTACGCGGAGGCTTTGGAGACAATGTTTGGATCTCGATCGAGGAGACTGCGGACAGTAATGGCGTAAAGTCGCGTGTCCTTGGCACCTGCGAATCCAACAAGATCGAAGGCGTTGTGCCAGACGGCTCGTCCGAGAACGACGACAACTCCGACAAGTACGAGGTCGTGAACCTTAACGGCGACCTCACCTTCCGCGAGACCATCCACCAGCACAAGTGGAACGTTGAAGCTGACGGTTTGGGCGTTCGTGCATCGTGCGTGGGCCCGTTCCGCAACAGCGAGTGCGAATATGGTATGGGCGAGGACGGCGAGCCCAAAAAGTACCTGATGGCTACGTACAGGCTTTCCATGTCCAAGGCAACGAGCTCTCAGAGCACTGAGCTTGTCTATGACGGCTGCCCGGTAAAGATTGCTTTGAATAAGGACGGCGCGTGGAATCTAGAGCAGATGGGTGTGACGGCCAGCGAAGAATTCACGTGGTATCAGTGCAAATCTCAGGCGGACGCCGAGGCGTATCAAAATGGCACCAAGCTCAAGGGCGCCCCGACGGACGCTGGTTACTACTATGCCGTTACGAGCTTTAAGACTGCCTCTGGTCAGACGCTCGAGGGCAAGAAGGCCTTTGAGATTTCGCCGCGTCGCCTGGTTAGGAATAAAAACTACAAGTTCACTCTTAAAGACGGCGGTAAGGGCGCGGGCAAGTATGCCTATGACGGCAAGGAGCACCAGCCCGTCGTTGAAAGCGCAAAGTTCAAGAACGGTGCCGACGAGTGGGTCGATCTCGTTGAGGGCAAGGATTACGAGCTCAGCGCTAGAAGTGAATCCGGACTGAAACAGACCGAGCCAGGGCAATACGAGTGCATTGTCATCGGTAAGGGCAACTTCACGACCGATGGCGGCACCACAAGTGTTCTGACGCTCAAATGGGAGATCGTTGACGTTTCGCGCTTTGAGCTCGAGGTCGCTGGCTTCGATGGCACCTATGATGGCGACGAGCACGGCATTACGGTCAACGTTAAGAATGACCCCGTTCCGGCGGATATGAAAATTGAGTACCGTGAAGACGGCGGTGATTGGACGACGAAAAAGCCGACCTATCGCAATGCAGCCGAGTACACGACCAATTATCGCGTGACGGCCTCTGACTACCTGACCGTTACGGGTAAAGCGACCGTGAAGATTTCCAAGGCCGACCAGGAAGTGCCGACTGGGCTCGTGGGTAATAATTGGTCCACGTGCAGCAGCAAGGACGGCTCTATCTCGGGCGTGACCAAGGCGATGGAATACCGTCGCGGGTCGAGCGGGAGCTATCAGAAGATAACGTCTGACGATAAGCTGATCGGGCTTACGAAGTCGGGAACGTACTACGTTCGCTATGCCGAGGATAACAACCACAATGCGTCAGCCGATGCTGAGGTCAAGATCGAGCCGGGATCCCATGCTGTTGCCGACAATGCAGCTTGGAAGTCGAATGGCGAAGGTAGCCACGTTAAGGTCTGCAAGTATTGCAAGAAGACTCAGGAGCGCCAGCCCTGCAGGTGGGGGTACGAGGTCATTACGCCTGCTACGCCTGAGGCCGATGGCGTTCGTCAAAAGGTCTGCAGGGTCTGCAACGGCAGGTGGGATGAAGAACGTTATACCTACGTGGACACTTACGCCCCCACCATTTATGACCTGTGGGTAGATAAGGCCTACTGTGAGAGCGTTTCGTTTGACGTGTTCGATGATCGCGACGAGACAGTGACGGTCACTGACAACGGTAAGGAGCTCGAGGCTGGCAAGGACGGTAGGTATACGGCCAAGGCCGCCGAGGGCGATGCTGGCGCCGAGCATGTAATTGTGGCTACGGATGCTGCCGGCAATTCAGAGACCTTCACAATTAAGATGTACGCCGAACATGCGTATGAATGGACAATCGACAAGCAGCCGACGGTTACCGAGACCGGCTCCAAACATGGAACGTGCTCTGTGTGCGGCAATGAGTCGGGCGAGGTGGAGATCCCGGCCCTGGCTGTTAAGGGTTATTCGGGCAAATATGACGGCAAGGATCACTCTGTCGATGCCTCGGCCCTGCCCGAGGACGCCGTCGTTGAGTACAAGGCTGCTGACGGCGGCTGGACGAGCGTTGCGCCCAGCATTAAGGACGCCGGCAGTGTGACGGTCGACTACCGCGTCACGATTGATGGCGCGGCGGTTGACGGTAAGGTGACGCTTGAGGTCAAGCCGTGCGCGATAACGGTCACGGCGCAGGACGCCTCCAAGACCTACGGTGAGAGCGACCCCAAGTTTACGTATGACGTCACTTCTGGCAAGCTCGTCGAGGACGAGAGTCTTCAGGGCATTGAGATTGAACGCGAAGATAACGACAACGTGCGCGACGGTGGCTATGCTCTGCACCTGACGCAGCCTGAGGGCGCCAACTCCAACTACAAGATTACGTTCAAGGATGGCACCTTTACGATCGACAAGCGTGAGCTCTCCGTAACGTGGGACACCACTACTGAGTTCACCTACGACGGCGAGGAGCACTGCCCCCAAGCGAAGCTCCACAATGCCATCGAAGGCGACGATGTCTCCGCGTACGTCGACGGCGCCAAGGTCAAGGCTGGCACCTACACGGCGAAAATCACCGAGCTGACGGGCGACGATGCGGGTAACTACAAGCTTCCCGCCGAAGGCCTGACGTGCGAGTTCTCCGTCAAGAAGGCGCCCCAGGGCGCGCCGAAGGTCCAGGCCACGGCCGAGACTGTGAGTGGCAAGTCCGACGGTAAGATTACGGGCGTCGACACGAAGATGGAGTGGCGCGCCAAGGACTCTGGCGAGTATCAGGGCGTGCCCGAAGGCGTGACTGAGATTGCGGATTGTGCTGTCGGCACGTACGAGGTGCGTTACCGCGCCGATAGCGACCATGACGCCTCCTCCGCCACCGAGGTTACCGTTAATGCCGGCGGCAAGCTCGTCGTGACGCTGCCTGCCAAGCAGGTTGGCTATACGATCACGGCGAACCCGGACGAGCTTGACTGGCACGGTTCAACCACCCTCACGGTCGGCATCGAGAGCGGCTACTTTACTGACAACGACTCCTATGCCATCAAGGTCAACAATGCCGTTGTGGCGCCCGACGCGCGTGGTGAGTTCACCGTTCAGAACGCCGAGAGTGACCTCGTCGTCACCGTCGAGGGCGTGCGCAAGCACGAGGCTGTGAGCGATGAGTGGCTCTCCGACGACAATACGCATTGGCATAAGTGCGCCTGTGGTGACAAGATCGACGAGGCCAAGCACGACTTTGAGTGGGTCGTCGTCAAGGCCCCCACGGCAACCGAGAAGGGCTCCAAGCAACAGCGGTGCAAGGTCTGCGGTCACAAGCTTGCCGAGGTCGAGATTCCGGCTGCCGCCATCGTTGGCTACTCCGACGAGTACGACGGTGCGTATCACACGGTCGATGCGACGAGACTACCCGAGGGCGCAACGGCTCAGTACAGCACCGACGGCAAGAATTGGTCCCCCGAGGCCCCCAAGATTAAGGACGTCGGCAAACTGACCGTCGCCTACCAGGTGACGATTGACGGTGCGACCGCCGAGGGCAAGGTTGAGCTCGAGGTCAAGCCGTGCGCGATTACGGTCACCGCCCAGGACGCTTCTAAGACCTACGGCGAGGCTGACCCCGTGTTTACGTGGGATGTCACTTCTGGCAAACTCGTCGCGGGCGAAACGCTTCAGGGCCTCGAGATCGAGCGCGAAAATAACGACAACGTGCGCGACGGCGGCTATGCTCTGCAGCTGACGCAGCCCGAGGGTGCAAACCCCAACTACAGCATCACGTTCGTCGATGGCGTGTTCACCATCAACCAGCGGCCGCTCACCGTGACGTGGGGCACCAGTGAGTTTGTCTACGACGGCGAGGAGCACTGCCCCGAGGCGACGCTCGGCAACGTCAACGGCAAGGATGACCTTGGCGCGACCGTCGTGGGCTCCCAGGTCGAGGCTGGCGATTCGTATCAGGCGACCCTCACAGCGCTGACGGGTAAGGCCGCGGGCAACTACGCGCTTCCGACTGAGGGTCTGACGTGTGGGTTCTCCATCAAGAACGCCGATCAGGACGCGCCGAAGGTTCAGGCCGAGGCCGAGGCCGTGAGTGGCAAACATGACGGTAAGATCGTGGGCGTCGACGCGACGATGGAGTGGCGCGCCAAGGATGCCGCCAAGTATCAGGCCGTGGGCGAGGGCGTGACCGAGCTCACGGATCTCGCCGCCGGCGTGTACGAGGTGCGCTACCAGGCTAAGGCCAACTACGATGCCTCCTCTGCTACCGAGATCACCGTGGCTGCCGGCCGCAAGCTGGTCGTGGCGTTGCCGAGCAATCAGGTGGGCTATGCGCTCACCTCGACGGCAACCGAGCTTGATTGGCATGGGACCGCAACGCTCACCATGAGCATCGACAGCGCGTACTTTGCGGGCAAGGGCTACGCCGTCAAGGTCGACGGTAAGGCCATCGAGCTCTCCGACAAGGGCACCTATGAGCTCAAGGATGTCGAGGGCGACGTGAATGTGACGGTCGAGGGTGTCCTCAAGCACGAGCCCGACGGCTCTGGCTGGGCGCACGACGCTCAGAATCACTGGCACGTCTGCCGCTGCGGCGAGATCATCGACAAGGCTGGGCACACCTTTAAGTGGGTCGTCGACAAGCCGGCGACGGTCGAGGCCAAGGGTGAGAAGCATCAGGAGTGCACCGTCTGCCGCGAGAAGGGCAAGACCGAGGAGATCGCGATTCTGAAGCCCGAGATCACCGACGGTAAGGGCCAGACGATGGTGGTCGAGGCCGCCAAGGACCTGAGCTTCCGCTCGAACGCGCCGCTCGTGTTCTTCCAGAAGGTGCTGGTTGACGATAAGGAGGTCGCTGCCGAGAACTACGTGCTCACCGAGGGCTCTACGATCGTGACGCTCAAGGCGAGCTTCCTGAATACGCTCGGCGTGGGCGAGCATAAGCTGAGCGTGGTTTCGAGCACGGGCACGGCAGAGACGACCTTCACCGTTGCCGAGGCTGCCAAGCCCGCTCCTGGCCAGACCACTACGACTACTACGACCACGACTACGACTTCCAAGCCTAAGAAGAAGGCTGGCAAGGAGACGTTGCCTGAGTCCGGCGACAGCACGTATGTCATGGCTGGTGTCGTACTCGCAGCCGGAGTGGCAGCTCTGCTGCTGGCGTGGGCCATGAAGCGCCGCGCGTAGTCGCGCGCCAGTCCCCAGCGGGCCCGGATTAAGCGATCCGGGCCCGCTTTTGGGGTCTGCCGGAAACCCGGTGGGCAAAAAAGGGCAAATATGAGTACTGTTACCAGTTTAGTAGCAGCTAAATGGCCCCAAAAACCATGCTGGCGGGCCAAAAATGTGTTCGATTTCGTCCGCCAGAGCCATGGAGAGGTCCAAAATAAGGCGATTTTGCCGTCCCGGACCGAGAAATCGCTGCTACTAATTTGGTAACAGTACTCATATTTGCCCTTTTTTGCCCAGTGCCCCTTGGATCAGGGCAAAACGGACTGCTCGAATCTTGGGGCGGGTCCATTTTCGACTATCCTCAGCTTGCCAGTTCGAAAATGGACCCGCCCCAAGATTGAATTTTTATTTCAACTTTACACCTGGCTTTACAGCTGTCTTGTCAGCTGTAAAGCCAGGTGTCATACTAAAGCCCCAAGATTCGCCAAAAGAGAGGGGCCTTGATGGCACAGAGCGCGAACATGGATGCATCGGAGCTTGCACGCGATATTGCGGCCGGCCTGGCATCGGCAACGACGGCAACGGAGCGCGCGGCATTGGTGCCCGCAGTGCTCGTCGAGGCCATTCAGCAACTAAAAACCCAACGTGACGCGGTGATTCTGGCGCACTATTACGTGGCGCCCGAGGTGCAGGCCGTGGCCGATTACGTCGGCGACAGCTTCTATCTGGCAAAGCTCGCCAAGAGCCTGCCGCAGCAGACCATCGTGCTGTGCGGCGTGGAGTTTATGGGCGAGAGTGCCAAGCTGCTCAATCCCACCAAGACCGTGCTGCTGCCCGAGCTGGGCGCGGACTGCCCCATGGCGCACATGGTCAAGCGCGAGACGGTCGATGCCGCCCGCGCCGAGTATGGCGACGACCTGGCCGTGGTGTGCTACGTCAACTCGACGGTCGAGATCAAGAGCTGGAGTGACGTGTGCGTCACCAGCTCCAATGCCGTCAAGATTGTGTCCGAGCTGCCGCAGCAGCATATCCTGTTCATTCCCGACCAGAACCTGGGACGCTTTGTGGCCGAGCAGGTGCCGCAAAAGCACGTCATCCTCAACAACGGCTACTGCCCGCGCCATCACATCATCACCGTCGAGCAGATTGTCGACGCGCAGGAGGCGCACCCCGACGCGCTCGTCCTGGCGCACCCCGAGTGCAAGGCCGATGTTCTTGCCGAGGCCGACTACATCGGCTCCACCGCCGGCATCATCAAGTTCGCCGAGGAATCGGACGCGAGCGAGTTCATCATCGTGACAGTCCGCGGCGTGCTCTACGAGCTCGAGCGCCGCTGCCAGGGCACCGGCAAGAAGTTCTACTTCCCCGCGGTGCAGCCCACCTGCGTCAACATGGACCTCATCACGCTCGAAAAGCTCGTGCGCTGCCTGGAGACGGGCGAGGGCGAGGTGCAGATCGGCGTGTCGGACGAGGCAGCCGACCAGGCCAAGCTCACGCTCGACCGTATGCTCGAGTACGCAGCGCGCTAAAACAATGTGACAAAGGGACAGTCCCTTTGTCACATCCAAGGGAGAGGATTCCTGTGGAAACCAAACAATACCCCGATATGGAGTGCGACGTCGTCATTGCCGGCTGCGGCGTGGCGGGCCTGTATGCGGCCCTCAACCTGCCGACGAGCACGCGCGTGATCATGCTCTCCAAGGGTGCTGTCGACGAGTGCGATTCCATGCTCGCGCAGGGCGGCATCTGCGTGCTGCCCGAGGGCTCGGACTACGACGCCTTCTTTGAGGACACCATGCACGCCGGCCATTACGAGAACCGCCGCGAGAGCGTTGACATCATGATCCGCTCGAGCCGTTCGGTCATCAACGACTTGCTGGCCATGGGCGTGGACTTTGAACGCACGGCCGACGGCAGCCTCGACTTTACCCGCGAGGGCGCGCACAGCCGCCCGCGTATCGCCTTCCACGCCGATATTACCGGCAAGGAGATCACGACCAAGCTGCTCCAGGCCGTCCGCAAGCTGGACAACGTGCAGATTCTTGAGCACGTGGCCATGACCGATATCCTGACTGCCGAGCGCGACGGTGCCACGGTGTGCACCGGCATCGTTGCCGTGCCCGTGGACGAGGACGATTCGGTCCGTCCCGCCGACGAGCTCGCAAATGCCGCCGAGGGCGTGCATGCGGGCGAGCCGTTTGAGATTCACGCCCGTCATACGCTGTGGGCGACGGGCGGCATCGGCGGCGTGTACGACCATTCAACCAACTACCCGCAGCTCACGGGCGACGCCTGCTACATTGCCCAAGAGCATGGCATTACGATGGAGCATCTGGACTACGTGCAGATTCACCCCACGGGCCTGTTCTCGCCGCAGCCGGGTCGTACCTTCCTGATCAGCGAGAGCTGCCGCGGCGAGGGTGCGATTCTGCTCAACGCCGCCGGCGAGCGCTTTACCGACGAGCTGCAGCCGCGCGACGTGGTCGCCGCCGCCATTCGCGAGCAGATGAAGCAGGACGGCGCCGAGCACGAGTGGCTGAGCTTTGCCCCCGTCGAGCGCGACGTGGTGACCGGGCACTTTGCCAACATCCGCGCGCGCTGCCTGGAGGACGGCCGCGACATCTTGGACGAGCCCATTCCCGTCACACCCACGCAGCACTACTTTATGGGCGGCGTGTGGGTCGACAAGGACGGCCGCACCTCGATGCCCGAGCTCTACGCCGCCGGCGAGACGGCTTGCAATGGCGTACACGGCAAGAACCGCCTTGCATCGAACAGCCTGCTCGAGGCGCTGGTCTGGGGTCGTCGCGCCGCGTGGTACATGCGTACCGGCGAGTCACTGGCCGTGGAGCAGGCCGGTGAGCCCGCGCTTGACGGGCGTCACCGCGCCCTGAGTGCCGATACCCTTGCAATCGATGATTTGGCCCGTGCCGCCGGCACGCAGGCCGTGGAGGAGTAGACCATGAATCCCATTACCATGAAGCTCGTCGTCGATGATCTGATTCTGCAGGCTCTGCGCGAGGACATTACCTTTGAGGACGTGAGCACGGCGAGCGTGTGTCCCACGGCGCGTCCCGCCACGGTGGAGCTTATCGCCAAGGCCGATGGCATCATCGCGGGCTTGGATGTGTTCGCTCGCACCTTTGAGCTGCTGGATCCGCAGAGCTCTGTGTTGTTAGATGTCGCGGACGGCGACGAGGTGCACGCCGGCGACCACGTGGGCCAGGTGCGCGGCGATGCGCGCGTACTGCTTTCGGGCGAGCGCGTGGCGCTCAACTACCTGCAGCGCATGAGCGGCATCGCTACTTACACGCATCGGATGGCGGCTGCGCTCGAGGGCACCAAGACCGTGCTTGTCGACACGCGCAAGACCACGCCGGGCATGCGCGTCTTTGAGAAGGCCGCAGTCGAGATCGGCGGTGGCAGCAACCACCGCTATAACCTGTCGACGGCTGTCATGCTCAAGGACAACCACATCGACGCCGCCGGTGGCGTGGCGCGCGCGATTGAGATGGCGCGCGCCCATGCGTCGTTTACCACGACGGTCGAGATTGAGTGCGAGAACCTGGACATGGTACGCGAGGCCGTGGAGGCCGGTGCCGACATCATCATGTTCGACAACATGACCCACGATGACATGGCTACTGCGATTGAGCTTATCGCCGGTCGTGCCAAGACCGAGTGCTCGGGCAACGTAGACGCCGACAACATTCGCGCCCTGGCCGACCTGGGTGTTGACTATATTAGTTCGGGCGCTCTGACGCACTCTGCGCCGATCCTCGACCTCTCGCTTAAGCACCTGCGTCTACTGGACGGTAAATAATGGACGCCCGCGAGCGTCGCCGTTCCATCATGGCCGTGCTCGAGGAAGCCAAAGATCCTGTCTCGGGCAGTGCGCTTGCCCGCGAGGTGGGCGTGAGCCGTCAGGTTGTGGTGCAGGACATCGCCCTGCTGCGCGCCGACGGGCACGATATTGTCGCCACCAATCGCGGCTATGTGCTACAGGAGGCAGCGAGCAGCCCGGCTGTGCCCACGCGTCTGGTCAAGGTACGCCACGGCGTGGAGCAGGCGGGCGATGAGCTCACGAGCATCGTCGACGCGGGCGGCGCCGTGCTCAACGTGATCGTCAACCACCGCGTGTACGGTAAGATCACAGCCGACCTGGACATCCGCAATCGTCGCGATGTCGAGCGCTACCTACACGATATCGAGAGTGGCAAGAGCTTTCCGCTATTAACGGTGACGAGTGGCTATCACTTCCATCGCATTGCGGCAGATGACGAGCAAACTCTCGACGAGATCGAGGCCATACTCAAGGAGAAAGGCTATCTGGCAGACCTGATGCCCTACGAGGATGATTTGTCCTAGCCCGATACTGTCTTTATAAGTTGCGGTGAAATAGTTCCTAAAATCGGCACCTAAGCAATGAATCGGGAACTATTCCACCGCAACTGCCAAGGTAGCCCTGTCCCCAATTAGCTGCCTATACAAACAAAAGGAGGCCTCCGCGGCGATGCGGAGGCCTCCTTTTTGTGCACGGTGTACTTTTGAGTGTGCAGGTGGGGGAGCTGTTACTCCTCGACGATCTCGGTGATCGCGCCGGCGGGGCAAGCGTCCTGGCAAGCGCCACAGGCGACGCAGGAATCCTCGTCAGCGACGGTAGCGACGTCCTGGAGCTCCAGAACGCCAGCGGGGCAGGAGTCGACGCAAACGCCACAAGCGATGCACTCGTCGGCATCAATTACGGGATGAGCCATGGTAGTTTCCTCTCTGTTGACCGACGCTACAGGCGATGCGCGTCGGTTTGATTCGGGCAAAAACATACCACGGGAGCGACCGTTTGCAATACCCTCTGACCGGCATCTTCATACCGTTCGCCGAGTATGCCACGGCTTACTAAAAAACATGCAGGTGAGGCCGTTGAGCTGCGCAAATGTTAGCTACAGGTGACTTGAAATATAGGGCGATTGAGCGTGCTTGCGGAAAGCGCATCCCGTTATTTAGCCGAGAAACGGGTCGAACTTTCCCCAGGGAAGCCCGGGGCCGCCATGTGCGCTCCCAAGCCCAAACCTCAGCCATCTCTACATAGATCTCAATAGATCTGCCGAGAACTCAAACAGTGCATCTACCTGCGCATTTGAGAACCTAAACTCTCAGAGATAAGAAATCTTATATGAATTGACTTAGATTTTGTATATTCCGGTCCATAAGGGGATACACTACATCCTGAAAGACAAGCCGAAGCGCCGCGCGACAGACCGTCGAGGCGGCGCGAACGCAAAAGAGAGAGGGAATTTCTAATGAGTAAGATTCTTGGTATCGACCTTGGTACTACTAACTCCGCAATGGCCGTTCTCGAGGGCGGTTCTCCGACCATTATCGTGAACGCCGAGGGCGACCGCACCACCCCGTCCGTCGTGGGCTTCCGTGCCGACGGCGACCGCGTCGTGGGTAAGGCCGCTAAGAACCAGGCTGTCACCAACCCCAAGAACACCGTGTTCTCCATCAAGCGCTTCATGGGCCGCAAGTACTCCGAGTGCACCTCCGAGATCAAGACCGTGCCGTATGAGGTCAAGGAGGGCCAGGG
>CAVCBD010000037.1:0-17966 GCA_963599935.1 Acutalibacteraceae bacterium
CCGCTGAACTGGGCGGACAATCTAGAACCTATTCAGTTATGCCGCAAAAGTCGGGTGGTCAAGGCGCTCAAACATCGCTTTTCGTGACGTTTTTTAATGCCTGGTGGCATGTGGTAAACTAACACGATGATATGTTACCTATGAAAGGAGACCGGATGCCGGGCGAGAATTTTCCTGGCGACAGGATCGTGAGTCTTGTCGACGAGCTCGAGGGGCTCATCGAAGAGGCTAAGACGCCGTTCGGCAAGAACGCCCAGATGAAGGTTATCGATGCCGACGTCTTCTTTAACATCCTCGACGAGATCCGCATGAGCTATCCCGAGGAATGGCAGAAGTCCCGCCGTATCCTCAAGGAGCGCGAGGAGCTTATGGCTTCCGCCGCCGCTCAGGCCGATTCCATCATCGCCGATGCTCAGCAGCAGGCCCTCACCATTGCCGGTGAGCAGGAGATCGTCCGCTTAGCGCAGCAGCAGGCCGACGATATCCGCGACCGTGCCCAGCAGTACGAGCGCGAGACGCGCTATGCCGCCGAGGACTATGCCGAGCAGGTCTTTACGCACCTCGAGGAGAACCTCAAGAGCCTGACCGGCACCGTCACCCGTTGCCGTCAGCAGCTCAACGAGGGTGCCGCCCAGCAGAACGGTCAGTGGTAATGGCTGAGTTTCCGAGCGTTACCGTCGATCTTTCCGAGCAGCTCGAGTTTCCCGGAGACTCGTATCCGCTGACCGGCAAGGTCGATGTCGCCACCTATACGGTGGGCGAGAAGGAGTATCAGCTGCAGGACGGCATTGACTACGACGTTGTCTTTACCAATGCCGGCACCGGTGTTCTGCTTACGGGCATGGTCCGCGCGCACGCAACCGGTGAGTGCGACCGTTGCCTGGAGCCCGCTTCGTTTGATATTGCCGGTGAGATTGAGGAATTCTATCTTTTTAACGAGCCCGAGGACCCCGAGGCCTATGAGGACGGCTACGAGCTGCTGGGCGAGGATCGCATCGTCGATCTGGGTGAGCCCATCAACGACGCGGTCGTCATGGACACGCCGTTCGTTGTCCTGTGCAAGCCCGATTGTCGCGGCCTATGCCCCACTTGCGGCATCAATCTCAACGTCGAGCAATGCGATTGTGCCGCTCAAGCAGAGGCCGAATGGGCCGCTGCCACGGAAAATCCATTTGCAGCATTGAAGAATCTCAAGCTTGACGAGTAAAACTGTGGTAGTATCGCTACTTGCGCGTAATCGCCACACTGGATAGTTCATAAGGAAGGTCACTATGCCCGTACCTAAACAAAAGCAGGGTCGTATCCGCACTCACACCCGCCGTTCCGCCAACATGAAGATCTCGGCTGCGGCTCAGTCCACGTGCCCCCGTTGCGGCGCTGTCAAGCTCCCGCACCACGTGTGCCCCAGCTGCGGTTTCTACAAGGACCGCGAGGTTATCGTTACCGAGTAACTGTATACTCTGGATGCGATGCCGTTCCAACTGGAACCACAATGGCCGGCTCAATGAGTCGGCCATTTTTGTATAAGGAGCATGTATATGAGTAACGTTCGCGTTTGTGTAGACGTTGTGGGTGGAGACGAGAAGCCTCAGGTTGTCCTCGACGGTATCGAGGCGGCGCTTGCGGCGGATCCCGATATCGAGGTCTTGGCCGTCGGTCCCGCAGAGATCGTGAACCCCTTTGCCGCGGCTCACGCTCGCGTTGAGGCCTTGGAGGCGCCCGATGTCATCGCCATGGATGACGATCCCATTCGAGCCGTGATGACCAAGCGTAAGTCCTCGATCGTACTTGCCTGCCGCGCTATCAAGAAGGGTAACGCGGACGCGTTCTTCTCTGCCGGCTCCACCGGCGCCATGACCGCTGCCGCTACCGCCTACGTGACGCCCTTTAGGTATCAGGCCGAGGGCAAGAAGCAGCCGGTGCGTCCGTGCCTCACCAATGCACTGCCCAACCGCGCCGGCGGCCTGACGGTCCTGTGCGACATGGGCGCCAACCCCGATGTCGAGGTCGACGACATGGTGCGTTTTGCCCAGATGGGTAGCGCCTATGCGCGCGTCGTCTTGGGCATTGAGCATCCCCGCGTCGGTCTGCTCGGCAACGGCACCGAGGATGAGAAGGGCTCCAACTTTACCAAGGCGTGCTTCCCTGCCATGAAGGCCGCCGTTCCCGGCTTTGTGGGCAACTGCGAGGGTACCGACCTGACCTCGGGTAACTTTGACGTCGTCGTTGCCGATGGCATGTCGGGTAACATCGCGCTTAAGGCAACCGAGGGCGCCGCTAAGTTTTTGCTGCAAGAGCTCAAGGGTGCCTTTATGGCTTCGCTGGGCACCAAGATCGCCGCGTTGCTCATCAAAAAGCAGATGCGCGAGATCAAGGCAAAGCTCTCGGGCGATGCTAAGGGCGGCGCCATTCTGCTGGGCCTGCGTGGCGTGGTCCTGATCGGCCACGGTGCCACCTCGGTCGAGGCCGTCAAAAACGGTACGCTCGCCGCGGCGGAGGCCGTGCGCGCCGGGCTGGTCGAGAACGTCGCCAACTCTATGGACGGCATCGTTTTGTAGGAGTGAGTTAGAGCTCTGTTATGTGCCTCGCGGCCTTCGTCGTGGGGTAGAATCAAAACCGTGTCTTGGCGCTGCACTTGCGGCGCCAGCTCGTTGATGTTCACGCAATACGAGAGGAAGCGCTATGGACCGCTCCGAAATCTTCGATAAGATCGCCGAAGTCGCCGCTGACGTTCTGGGCGTCGATGTCGCCGACATTAGCGACGAGACTACCTTTGACGATCTCGATGCCGATTCGCTCGAGCGCCTGCAGCTGGTGACGGCCATCGAGGACGAGTTCGACCTCGAGATCGATGACGAGACCCTGCTCTCGCTCAACTCTGTCGCCGACGCTGTCGACGCTATTGAAAACGCCAAGGAGGCCTAAGTCTTGGCTTTATCTCAACGACTCGCGCGCGCCCAGGAAATCCTGGGCCACGAGTTCAATAACAAGGTGCTGCTGCGCGCGGCGCTCACGCACCCCTCTGCCGTGGAAGGCCAGCCCGTCTCGGCGAGCTATGAGCGCCTTGAGTTTTTGGGCGATTCCATTTTGGGCGCCGTGGTTGCCCGTTCGCTCTTTGAGTCCTATCCCGAGTTTGACGAGGGCAAGCTCACGCGCCTGAAGGTGTCGCTCGTCTCGGGCGCCACGCTGTCCGAGGTGTCCCATGAGCTGGGCATCGACGACATCATCATCTTCGGTGCCTCCGAGACCGGTACCGGCGCGCGCGGTCTGCACTCGGCGCTCGAGAACGTCTACGAGTCGCTCGTGGGCGCCCTGTACCTGGATGCCGGCTGGGATGCGGCGGCGGAGTTCATCCACCGTACACTCAAGCCGCACCTGGCTTCCGAGCGTGCCGAGCACCCCGCGAACCCTAAGTCGTTCTTGCAGGAGTGCGTGCAGGCCGACGGCCACGAGCCTCCGGCGTACAAGCTCGTTGGCTCTGAGGGCCCGGCGCACGCACCGACCTTTACCGCCGTGGTGCTCATCGACGGTATCCGCCAGGGCCGCGGCACCGGTTCCTCCAAGAAGGAGGCCGAGGGAGCCGCTGCGCTCGAGGCGCTCGACCGCATGGGTTACACCACTAACGGCGTGATTCTCAACAAGAAGCCTGTTTAAGCGAGGAACCGTGTATCTCAAGTCCCTCACGCTCAAAGGGTTCAAGTCGTTTGCCGACCGCGCCCATATGACGTTTGAGCCGGGCCTAACCGTCATCGTCGGTCCCAACGGCTCGGGAAAATCGAACATCTCCGACTCGATTCTGTGGGTCCTGGGCGAGCAGAGCGCCAAGCAGCTGCGCGGCCAGGCCATGGAGGACGTCATCTTCTCGGGCTCGTCGGCGCGCAAGCCGGTGGGTGTGGCCGAGGTCACGCTGGTGCTCGATAATTCGGACCATATGCTGCCTGTCGACTTTGACGAGGTGGCTATCACCCGCCGCATGTATCGCTCGGGCGAAAGCGAGTACCTCATCAACTCGAGCCCGTGCCGCCTGATGGACATCCAGGACATCCTGCACGATTCGGGACTGGGCAAGGATACGCATTCCATCATCAGCCAGGGCAAGCTCGATGCCATTTTGCAGAGCCGCCCCGAGGAGCGCCGTGCCCTCATTGAGGAGGCCGCCGGCATCTCCAAGCACAAGCGTCGTAAGGAACGTGCGCTCAAAAAGATTAAATCGATGGACGAGCACCTGACCCGTGCCCGCGACATCAATAAGGAGATCGCCCGTCAGCTGCGGCCGCTGGAGCGTCAGGTCGATCGCGCGCGCAAGTACAAAGAGCTGTCCTCGCGCGCGAACGAGCTTACGCAGATGCTGGCCGTCGACGAGCTTCGTTCGCTGCAATCGCAGTGGAACGACCTGGAGAGCCGCTCTAAGGAGGGCGCCGCCGAGCTTGAGCTTGCGCAATACCGCTTGGGCGAAAAGGAGCACGAGCTCGAGAAGCTCCAGGTTATGCTCGAGGAAAAGGGCCTGTTTGTGGGCGATCTGGGCGAGCAGCGCCGCCATATGCAAGACGTTGTCGGCCGCATTAACTCCGACATGCGTCTGCTCGAGGAAAAGGGCCACAACATGGTGTCGCGCCTGTCTGACATGCGCGGCCAGATCTCGGGCTCCGAGCATCAGCGCCGTCGCGTGGTCGAGGAGCTTGAGGACGCCCGTGCCCAGCTCGAGGAAGTGACCGGCGCACATATGCAGGCCCAGGAGGACGTTGACGCCGCTGGTCCTGCCGCCGCCGAGCTGCATGAGCGTCGCGTGGCGCTCGATGCCCAGATTTCGCAGTTGACGCGCGAGCAGCGCGATGTGCAGCGCGTGGCGGATAACGCCGCGCTCGAGCTCGCCAAGGTAAAGGATTCGCTTTCCAACGCCGAGGTCGAGGACAACATGTATGCCTCGCGCCTGGAGCAGATCGACGAGCAGCTCGAGGAGGTCACGGCTTCGCTCGAGAGCCGCCGCGACCGTGCTGAGGAGCTTGAGGGCGCCCTTGAGGCGGCCCGTCAGGCCCAGACCGATGCGCGCGAGGCCGCCGAGGTCGCTCGTGCTGCGCTCAAGGACCTGCGCGCCCGCGAGAGCGAAGCTCGCAATAAACTGTCCGAGGTTCGCTCGGAACTTGCCAGCCAAAAGAAGCTCGATGCCCGCATGGCCGACAGCTCGCCGCTCGTGAGCCGTCTGGTGGGTGCGCTGGGCGACGATGTTTCGGGCCGTCTGGGCGATGTGCTCGAGGCCCCTCGTGAGCTCGAGGGCTTGGTTGAGCAACTGCTCGCTGGTGATATCGATGCTCTGCTGTTCGACGATGCTGCCGCGCTTGAGCGTGCCGGTCGCGCTGCCCTGGACCAGAAGAAGGCCTCGGGCGAGGCGTTGCTGGTGGCACGCGGCGTGAGCGGCTCTGCCGCCGCCGAGGGTGCTGCCGGCACCCGTCTGGTCGACCGCCTGTCCGTGCGCGCGGGCTACGGTCCGGTCGTCGAGGCACTTCTCGGCGGCTATTACGTGGTCGACGATTTGGCCACCGCGCTGGCTGCGCCGGTTGTGGATGGCGTGACCTATGTGACCCCCGACGGTGCCCGCGTTGCCTGCGGCGGCCTGGTGCGCGTGGGGCTCGATGCCGGCGAGGCTTCGGGCGCTCTGGAACGCAAGCGTCGTATCCGCGAGCTGGAAGGCCTTGAGCCCGATCTTGCCGCCGTGTTTGAGCATGTGTCGGACCAGGTCGTCGATGCCAACGCTGCCGTTGAGGAGGCACGTGCCGCCGAGGGAGATGCCGCCGGCGAGATTGCCCGGCTAGAGGGCGAGCGCCGCTCGCTTCTGTCCGAGATCGGTCGTCTGGAGCAGAGTGCCAACAATGCCGAGGTCGAGCGCGTGCGCATTTCCAAGCGCCGTGAGCAGGCTGCCGAGGCCGTTCGTGCCGCACGTCCGCGCGTGGACGAGCTTACCCGTTCGCGTGATGAGGCCCGTGCGCAGGCAAGCGATCTGGGCCTGCAGATTGCCGAGGCCAATGACGAGCTCGATCGCGTACGTCGCGACGACTCCGAGGCCGCCGGCAAGCTCGCCGACGCCAAGGTGCGCCTGGCCCAGACGAGCGAGCGTCTGCGTTCGCTGAAGGGCCGCGTGCCCGATCTGGAGCATCGCTTGGAGGGCATCGACCGCCGTATCCGCGGAACGCGTCAGGCTTCGCGCTCGCTTGAGCTGCTGCGTCTGCGCGTCGATCCTATGCATGAGCGCTATTCCGCCCTGCTGGAGCGCGCCTCGGATTGGGCAGCACGCCTGCGTGACCAGGCTTCGCTGGAGGAGGCGGACTCGGCTTCGCTCAAGAAGACCATCGAGGACGCCAAGGCCGAGGTCGCCCGTGCCAAGGAGATGGTCGACGCCGCCACCACGACGCAAAATGAGTTCAAGGTGGCGCGTGGCAAGCTCGAGGTGCAGGTGGAGGCTGCGATCAAAGCCATCACCGCCGATGGCACCACGGTGCTCGAGGAGGCGCTCATGCTGCCGGCGCCCACCGACCGCGATGCCGCCGAGCGCGAACTCAACCAGCTCGTGCGCCAAATTAACAACCTGGGTCCTGTGAACCAGGTTGCCATGGAGGAGTACGAGCAGCTCAAGCGCCGCGCCGACTACATCGAGGAGCAGCTCGCCGATCTGGAGAGCGCGCGCAAGGCGCTCACCAAGATCACCGTGGCCATCGACCGCAAGATGCGCAAAGCGTTCCTGGTGACCTTTGAGAAAGTCGATGCGAGCTTCCGCGAGATCTTCGCCATGCTCTTCCCGGGCGGTCAGGCTCACCTCGAGATGACCGATCCCGAGCATCCGGCCGAGACGGGTATCGAGGTCGTGGCGCAGCCGCGTGGCAAGCGCATCACCAAGATGATGCTCATGTCGGGCGGCGAGAAGAGCCTGACGGCGCTCGCCCTGCTCTTTGCCGTGTACCGCACGCGCACGGTGCCGTTCTATGTGCTGGACGAGGTCGAGGCGGCGCTCGACGACGCCAACCTGTCCAAGCTCATCGGTGCCCTCGACGTGCTGCGTTCCGATACGCAGCTCTTGGTAATCTCGCATCAGCGCCGTACTATGGAGGACGCCGACGTTCTCTACGGCGTCTCGATGCAAGCCGACGGCGTCAGTCGCGTCGTCTCGCAAAAACTCGATCGCGAAACCGGAAAGGTCGTGAATGCATAATGGGATTCTTTGACGCTCTCTCGCGCGGACTCGAGCGCAGCCGCGAGGCCCTCAACGAGGTCTTCTACTTTGGCGGCGAGGTCGACGAGGATTTTTGGGAGGACCTTGAGGACACCCTTGTCATGGGTGACATGGGTGCCGAGGTCGCCATTCAGGTCTCCGATGACCTGCGTGATGCCGCTGCCAAGAAGAACCTCAAGACCGCCCCGCAGCTTCGTCGCGCCCTGGCCGAGCAGCTCGAGGGCCACTTTGTGCCTGTTGAGCGCGATCCGTTCTCCGATACGCCGAGCTGCGTGCTGTTTGTCGGCATCAACGGTGCCGGCAAGACCACCACGGTCGGCAAGATCGCGAGCGCCATGGCCGCCCGCGGCAAGAACGTGGTGATCGGCTCGGCTGATACCTTCCGTGCCGCCGCCATCGAGCAGCTCGATGTGTGGGGTCAGCGTGCCGGCGTACCGGTCATTAAGCGCGATCGCGGCTCCGATCCGGCGAGCGTGTGCTATGACGTGCTCGACGAGGCCGATAAGCGCGGCAGCGACCTGGTGCTCATCGATACCGCCGGCCGTCTGCATACGAGCCCCGAGCTCATGCGCGAGCTTGCCAAGGTGGTCAACGTGACCCGTAAGCGTGCCGCCAATATGGCCGCCGGCCCCATGCCGGTCTCGGTCGTGCTCGTGATCGATGCCGCAACCGGTCAGAACGGTCTGAACCAGGCAATTGAGTTTAACGAGGCGCTGGGCCTGGACGGTATTATCATGACTAAGCTCGACGGCACGGCTAAGGGCGGTATCGCCATGGCCGTGGCCGAGAAGCTCAAGCTCCCGATCCTGCGTATTGGCGTGGGTGAGCAGGTCGATGACCTGCAGGAGTTTAACGCCAAAGATTTCTGCCGCGCCCTGGTGGGCGAGTCCAACTAAGGAGTAACCAGTGTTTGATTCCCTGAGCGATCGCCTCAACGACACATTTGACCGCCTGCGCGGCAAGGGTAAGCTGACCGAGGCCGATATTACTTCTGCCATGCGCGACATTCGCATGGCGTTGCTCGAGGCCGACGTTAACTTTAAGGTCGTCAAGGAGTTCGTCGCCAAGACCAAGGAGCGCTGCATGACCGCCGAGGTCATGGAGTCGCTGTCGCCGGCGCAAAACGTCGTCAAGATCGTGCTCGACGAGCTCACCGAGATGCTTGGCTCAACCGAGAGCAAGCTCGTCTTTAGCAACCGTATTCCCAATGTCATTATGCTCGTGGGCTTGCAGGGCTCCGGTAAGACCACGGCGGCCGTAAAGCTGGCCTACCTGCTCAAGAAGCAGGGCCGCTCGCCGCTGCTCGCCGCGTGCGATGTCTACCGTCCCGCCGCTGCCGACCAGCTGGCCACGCTCGGTGGCGAGATCGGCGTGCCGGTCTTCCGCGGTGACGGCGCGCACCCGGTCGATATTGCCAAGGGCGCCATCCAAGAGGCCGTCGACCACCTGCGTGACGTGGTCATCGTCGATACCGCCGGTCGTCTTCAGATCGACGAGCAGATGATGCAGGAGGCCGTGGACATCAAGAAGGCCGTCAAGCCCGACCAGGTGCTGATGGTCGTCGACGCCATGACCGGCCAGGACATCGTCAACGTCGTCTCGACCTTCGCCGATCGCACCGACTTTGATGGCGTGATTATCTCCAAGCTCGACGGCGATGCCCGTGGCGGTGGCGCACTTTCGGTGCGTCAGGTTACCGGCAAGCCCATCAAGTTCGTGAGCATGGGCGAGAAGCCTGATTCGCTGGAGCCGTTCTATCCCGATCGCATGGCCAAGCGCATTCTGGGCATGGGCGACGTTGTCGGCATTATTGAGAAGGCCCAAGAGGCAGCCGATGCAGAGCAGCTTGAGGCTGCCGAGCGTATGCTGCGCGAGGGCTTCACCATGAACGATATGCTCGACCAGATGAAAGCCGTCAAAAAGATGGGCGGCATGAAGGGTATCCTGGGCATGCTTCCCGGTGGCCAGCGCGCGCTCAACCAGATGGGCGGCAACCTGGACGAGGGCATCTTCGACAAGAACGAGGCCATCATCATGTCGATGACCAAGGAGGAGCGCCTGCGTCCCTCCATCATCAACGGCCAGCGCCGCGCCCGCATTGCCAAGGGGGCCGGCGTGACCCCCACCGAGGTCAACAGCCTTATGAAGCAGTGGGGCGAGATGAATAAGATGATGGGCCGCATGCGCACGATGGCCAATCAGGCACAGGCCGGCGGCAAAAAGGGCAAAAAGGGTAAGAAGGGCAAGAAGATGCGCATGCCCAATATCCCTGGCCTGGACGCTATGGGTCTGGGCGGCATGGGCGGCCTGGGTACGGGCGGTCCCAAGTCCGATATGGAGCTGCTGCGCCAGATGGAAGCGCAGATGCGCAATAAGAAATAGGGCTGTAATTGCAGCTTGATATGGCAAAGGCCACTCGGAAGTTTCCGGGTGGCCTTTGTTGTGGGGCTGGATTGTCGGGTTGCGTGCGACGTTGCACCCCGAACTTGGTTTGCCGTGCTGTTAGTGACAGCCGCAGCCTTCGTGCCCCTCGTGCTCGTGATGACCGTGGCAGCCGCAGGACTCGCCATGCTCGTGGGTGTGCTCGTGGTCGTGACCATGGCAGCCGCACGTGGCCTCGCCGTTCTGCGCGAGCGTGCCGGCGATAAGGGCCTCGACGCAAGCGTCGCAGCTGCCCTGGGCACCTGCGTATACCGTGATGCCGGCTTGGGCAAGCGCGTTGATGGCGCCGCCGCCGATACCGCCGCAGATGAGCGTGTCCACGCCGCCGTTGGCGAGCAGGCCCGCAAGGGCGCCGTGGCCGGTGCCGCCGGTGCTCACGACCTGCTCGTTGAGCACCTTGCCGTCCTGAATGTCGTAGATCTTGAACTGCTCGCTGCGGCCAAAGTGCATAAAGATGTTGCCGTTGTCGTACGTGGTTGCCACCCTCATGGTGTCGACCTCCTTTGCTGGCCATGCGGCCGTTGTCGTGGAAATGGGGGAGTACGCGATGTTGCCGCCTTCGATGACGAGCGCTCGTCCGTTGACCAGCGCGTTTGCCACCTTACGATGCGCGCGGCTGCAGATTGCCGCTACCGTGGCGCGGGCAATGCCCATGTGCTGGGCGACGGCCTCCTGATTGAGGCCCTCCAGGTCACACAGCCGCAGGACTTCGAGCTCGTCGACCGTCATATCGATGGCGTCTCCGCTGGCAAGGCCGTCGGGGGTAAAGCCGCGGTATTCGGGGATGATCCCAATACGGCGCAATTTTTCGCGTCTTCCTGCCATACGTGCTCCTTATCTGACATATGTCAACAATAGAATAGCGAACGCGCAGAATTGCGCAAGGAATTTCTGGCATATGTCAGAAAGTGAGGGCTTATGTTTGGGCTGTGGGGCCGCGTGCGCCTGGGCTACAATGAATCTCGCTTATAGACGACTGACAGGAGGGTCAATGAGCAAAGCTGATCAACAGTTTGTAACCATGTGCCGCGATATTCTTGACCATGGCACCACCACCGAGGGCCAAAAGGTTCGCCCGGTGTGGGAGGATGGCACCCCTGCCTATACCATTAAAAACTTTGGTGTCACGGCCCGCTACGACCTGCGTGAGGAGTTTCCGGCTCTTACCCTGCGTCGTACGGCCCTCAAATCTGCCATGGACGAGATCCTATGGATCTATCAGAAGAAGTCCAATAACGTGCATGACCTCAACAGCCATATCTGGGATGAGTGGGCCGACGAGACCGGTTCCATCGGCAAGGCCTACGGGTATCAGATTGGCCAGAAGAGCCATTATGCCGAGGGTGACTTTGACCAGATGGACCGCGTGCTGTACGACCTTAAGAACACGCCGTACAGCCGCCGCATTATGACGAACACGTACGTGTTCAGCGATCTGTCCGAGATGCATCTGTATCCGTGCGCCTACAGCGTGACCTATAACGTCACGCAGCGTCCTCAGGACGACAAGCCGACGCTCAACATGATTCTCAACCAGCGTAGCCAGGACATTTTGGCCGCGAACAACTGGAATGTGTGCCAGTACGCCATTCTGCTGATGATGGTCGCGCAGTCGGTCGATATGATCGCTGGCGAGCTGCTGCATGTGATCGCCGATGCCCACATTTACGACCGTCATGTCGATATCGTCCGCGAGCTTATCGAGCGTCCGCAGTTTGCGGCTCCCAAGGTAACGCTCAACCCCGATGTGCATGATTTCTACGCGTTTACGACCGATGATCTGATTGTTGAGGGCTATGAGCACGGCCCGCAGGTCAAGAACATCCCCATTGCGGTGTAGGTGACGCGCATGACGTGTAAGCTTTCTGCCATTGTCGCTGTGTGCGATGACTGGGGCATTGGTTGCGAGGGTGACATGGTCGTGTCCAATCGCTCCGATATGCGCCATTTTGTGGCGTGCACCAAAGGTTGCCCGGTCATTATGGGACGCAAGACACTTCTGAGTTATCCCGGCGGACGACCGCTCAAGAATCGCCGCAATATCGTGCTCACCCGCGACGAGAGCTTTGCTGCCGAGGGTGTCGACGTGGTGCATAGCGTCGACGAGGCCTTGGCCGCCGTGGCCGATGAGCCCATTGCGTGGGTGATTGGCGGCGGCGAGGTGTATCGACAGTTCTTGCCGTATTGCGTCGAGGCCGAGGTTACGCATAACCATTGCGTGCATGACGTGGATACGTACTTTCCCGATCTGGATACCGATCCCGCGTGGGAGATTACGCGTCGTGGCGGTGTTGCCACGATTGCCGCGGGCGAGGGTGACGAGGGTCTCGATTATGAGTTCGTGACGTATCGTCGCGTCGAGGCGTAAATCGTCTGGCGTGAACGGTATCATCGGGTTGTTTGAATGCATGGGGCGGCGCTTAGCGTCGCCTCGTTTGGTATAGATGTGCTGTAAAGAAGGGTGCGGGCTGGCTGCTATGACTGATGCCGTTGAGGTGCTGCGAATTGATTCTCTCGAGGACGAGCGGCTCGATGCCTACGTGCGACTGACCGAGCGCGAGCTGCGCTACGTGCTGGAGCCGCAAAAGGGCATCTTTATCGCCGAGAGTGCCAAGGTTATCGAGCGCGCGGTGCGCGCCGGATACGAGCCGGTGAGCTTTCTTTTGGGCGAACGCTGGCTCGACCAGATGATGCCGCTGTTTGAGCGCCTGGCGGTACGCGAAGGTGCGGGCCCGGTTCCCGTGTTTGTGGCCTCGATGGAGCTTATGGAGCAGTTGACGGGCTTTAACGTGACGCGCGGTGCGCTCGCGGCGTTCCGTCGCCCGCGTCAGATTCCGGTTGATGAGTTCTTGGGTGGCGTCGTCGAGGCGGCGGGGGAGCGCCCGGTGCGCGTGTGCGTGCTTGAGGGCATTGTCGACCACACCAACGTCGGCGCGATTTTCCGCTCGGCGGCTGCGCTGAACGTCGATGGCATTTTGGTGAGCCCCACGTGCTGTGACCCGCTGTACCGTCGCTCGGCCCGCGTGAGCATGGGCACGGTGTTCCAGGTGCCCTGGACGCGCATTGGCAGCGAGGCGCGCGTATGGCCGCATGATGGGCTGGCGGCGCTGCACGATGCCGGCTTTTCGTGTGCCGCCATGGCGTTGACGGATGATTCGGTGTCGTTGGACGATCCCGCGCTGCAGGAGATTGACCGCCTGGCAATCTTTATGGGCACCGAGGGTGCTGGCTTGGGCGCCAAGACCATTGCAGGCTGTGATCGCGCCGTGCGTATTCCGATGGCGCATGGGGTCGATTCGCTCAACGTGGCCGCGGCAAGTGCTGTCGCCTTTTGGCAGCTGTGCCCGCATGTGAGCAACGAGTACCACTACCAGCCGGGGCTGTATCACTAGGCAGATATTTCGCACCGGGCTCTGGTTTGTGGCGTTTCGGCCGATATCGGTCGGTGCTAAGCTGGTATTGGCTTTGGTCTTAAATTTCCGTTTTGTTGTATGACGTACGCTAGTGGGGAGGGCGTGTGGCTAAGAAATCTACGGCTATCGATGTAACGCAGGGTGTCATTTGGCAACAGCTGCTGTCGCTGTGCGTCCCTATCTTCTTTAGTTCGTTCTTTCAGCAGGCATACACGCTTATCGGTACCTATATCGTCGGTCAGTTTGGCGGCAAGCTCGCGCTGGGTGGCATTCAGGCCACGATGGTGCTTACGGAGCTCTGCATTGGTTTTTGCGTCGGTGTGGGTGCTGGATGTGCCGTTATTACCGGTCAGTATTTTGGCCAGCACGATGACGAGCGCCTGAGCCGATCGGTCCATACGGCCATGACGCTCGCGCTGGTGGGCGGCATCGCCTTCTCGATTCTTGGCATAGTGTTCGTTGAGCCCATGCTGGTGCTTATGAACACGCCGCATGAACTATTGGCCGAGGGCGTGGCCTATGCTCGTTGCTATTTTGCCGCCATGGTTGCGGCGCTGCTGCTCAATATGGGAACGGCATTGCTGCGCGCCGTGGGCGACACGCGCGGGCCTGCTGTGATCATCGCCTCCGGCTGCCTTGTTAATGCGGTGCTGGATGTCATCTTCGTTGCCGTGCTTCATATGGAGGCTCTGGGCTGCGGCATCGCGGTGGCGCTGACCATTTGCTCCAACGCCACGATGATCGTGATTCGTATGATGCACGCACCGGGTGCGTGGCGGCTTTCACTGTCCAAACTCGGCATTGATCCTGCTATTTGTAAGAGCATGATCTCGTGTGGTCTGCCACTTGGCTTTCAGTCTGCTGCGTACTCGATTTCCAACGTTTTGATTCAGGTGTCGGTCAACTCGTTTGGCGCCGATGTCACCACGGCTTGGGGTCTTTCGGGCCGCCTGGATGGCATTGTCTGGATGGTTACCGAGGCGCTTGGCGTGTCGATCACCACGTTCTCGGCGCAGAACTTTGGCGCGCGCAACTACGAGCGCATGCGCAAGGGCTACCATACGTCGCTCGTGCTGTCGTTTATGCTCATTGGTGGCCTGTCTGCCGTGCTGCTGGTGTTCTCGGGTCCGTTGTCGCGTCTTTTTGTCGACGATGCTTCGATTTCGGCGTACACCACGACCATCCTCCATTTCATTGCGCCGTTCTATGCGATTTTCTCGATTATCGAGAACGCGTCGGGATCCATTCGCGGCGCCGGCGTGAGCTTGCAGCCCATGCTGCTCACGATTTTTGGCACCGTCGTGCTCCGCGTGGCGTGGGTGTTCGCGATTATGCCGCTCGACCCCTCGCTCGAGCATCTGCTGCTGGTCTACCCCGTAACCTGGGTAATAACCGCCATGATGTTCACCATCTACCACCACAGCGGCAACTGGCTAGGCCGCGCCACCGCCTAGGACATCCGTCAGGTACCCCTGCTAAGTTGCGGTGAAATAGTTCCTGAAAAGCCCTAGTGGGCCGCCAAACAAGAACTATTCCACCGCAACTTCTTTCTGCGTCCCCCGCGGATCAATTAGTATTCGATGCCTTGGCGGGCTAGGAGGCCTTCGTCGAAGTAGTGTTTGATGGGGCGCATTTCGGTTACTAGGTCGGCAAGGTCGGCGAGGGGTAGCAAGCCGCGGCCGGTGAGCACGAGCTCTGTGGTGGTCGGTTTCATCGCGATCAGCGCTTCGACATCTTCGCGTGTCACAAAGCCCTGTCGCATGGCTTCTCCCAGTTCATCCAAGATCAGCACATCGACCTGGCTAATCTGCTCGCGCGCCAGCTCCATAATCTGTGCGGCACAGGCTTCGGGCGTGTCGCGGTCGGCCTGTACGATGCGTAGCCCCAATCGAGGTGCTGCGTCATGTTCGGCGCAGTGCAGCTTCTTGGCAAACTGAAGCATGAGCACGTTAAGTCCATAGCCCGTGGCACGCAGTGCGAGCCCCAGCGCAGCCGTCGTCTTGCCCTTGCCGTCGCCCGTGTAGATCTGAACCTTGCCGACTTCCAGTGATGCCATCTCTGTCCTTTCGTGCCCGGCGTCGGTTTATCGCCGGCCGGGTTGGGTATTCTAAATAGCATTATCAACCCCAGTAGATGGAGTTCAAGCAGATGGAGATGGATGACAACAAACGTAGACGGAATATGATCCTCTACGTGCTCATCGCCTTCGTCGTCTACCTCGTGCTCTCGACCGTTCTGTTCCCCAACATCGGTCACACGCAGCAGATTACGAAGACCGATTACTCGACGTTTGTCAAAGCGCTCGATAAGAAGAGCGTCGATAAGGTCGAATACAATACCGACGATTACACCATTTATTACACCAAAAAGGGCGAGGACGAGAATATCGCCTACAAGACGACCGGCGTGCCGAATGACGCGGGCTTTACCGATCGCGTGCTTGAATCTGGCGCCTCGCTTGAGTCGGTCGTTCCCGATAAGAACTCGGGTCTGATGACCTACTACCTGCTCACCCTCATTCTTCCCATGGCGATTTTCTTCCTGATTGGCTGGTGGCTCAACCGCCGCATGAAGAAGGCCATGGGTGATGACGGTCCGTCGATGAACTTTGGCGGCGGTGGTTTTGGCGGCGGTGGACTGGGCAAGTCCGGTGCTCGCGTGATCGCCTCCAAGGATGTGGGCGTGACCTTTAAGGATGTCGCCGGCCAGGAAGAGGCCAAGGAGTCCCTCAAGGAGGTCGTCGACTTTCTGGAGAAGCCGCAGCGCTACGAGGAGATCGGCGCCAAGCTGCCGCGCGGTGCTCTTCTTGTTGGCCCTCCGGGTACCGGTAAGACCCTGCTCGCCAAGGCCGTTGCTGGCGAGGCGGGTGTGCCGTTCTTTAGTATTTCGGGATCTGAGTTCGTCGAGATGTTTGTCGGCCGCGGTGCCGCTAAGGTTCGCGACTTGTTTAAGCAGGCCAAGGAAAAGGCCCCGTGCATCGTCTTTATCGACGAGATCGATACCATCGGCAAAAAGCGTGACGGCGGCGGCTTTAGCGGCAACGACGAGCGCGAGCAGACGCTCAACCAGCTGCTGACCGAGATGGACGGCTTCGATAACCACAAGGGTATTGTCGTCCTCGCTGCCACCAACCGCCCCGACAGCCTTGACCCGGCCCTGCTGCGCCCCGGCCGCTTTGACCGCCGTATTCCCGTCGAGCTGCCCGACCTGACCGGCCGCAAGAACATCCTTGAGCTGCACGCCAAGAGCGTGAAGACGCAGCCGCCGATCGATTTGACCGCGATCGCCCGCGCCACGCCCGGTGCCTCGGGCGCCGACCTGGCCAACATCATCAACGAGGGCGCCCTGCGTGCCGTCCGCGAGGGTCGCAAGCGCGCCACGCAGGACGACTTTGAGGAGTCGGTGGAGGTCGTCATCGCCGGCCAGCAGCGTAAGTCCACGGTACTTTCCGACCATGAGAAGCAGGTTGTGTCCTACCACGAGATCGGCCATGCTATTGTTGCCGCTCGCCAGAAGGGCTCTGCGCCGGTCACGAAGATCACCATCGTGCCGCGCACGAGCGGCGCTTTGGGCTACACCATGCAGGTCGAGGAGGACGAGCGCTTCCTGACGACGCGCCAGGAGGTTCTGGACAAGCTCGCCGTCTATTGCGGTGGCCGTGCAGCCGAGGAGCTCATCTTTGGTGAGATGACGACCGGTGCGGCCAATGATATCGAGCAGGCCACCAAGCTTGCTCGTAACATGGTGACGCGCTTTGGCATGTCCGATGAGTTTGGCATGATGGCACTCGGTACCGTTCAGAATGCGTACCTCAACCAGGACACGTCGCTTACCTGCGCCCCCGGTACGGCCGAGCGCGTGGACGCGATTGTCGCCAAACTGATCGAGGACGCGCATGATCGCGCCCTGCAGGTCCTGAAGGAGAACAAGTTCAAGCTCCACGAGCTGGCTCGTTATCTGTACAAGAAGGAGACGATCACGGGCGAGGAGTTCATGAATCTCCTCACGCGCGAGAATCCGCTGATGCCTAAGCAGCAGTAGCGTTGCGTTCGGGACAGTAAATATCGACGCCCCATTTGAGTGCCTATCTCAAATGGGGCGTTTTGCTTGGGAGGGATGCACATGAAGATCGTGGTGAGCGCCTGCTTGATGGGCGAGAGCTGCAAGTATAACGGTCTCGATAATTACCATCGCAAGCTGGTCGAGGCCTGCGAGCGTACAGGGACCGAGGTCCTCTTGGTGTGCCCTGAGGTCTTTGGGGGCCTGCCCACGCCGCGCAAGCCGTCCGAGATCGTGAACGGCGAGGTCCGTACCTGTGAGGGTTTGTCGGTCGATCGTGAGTTTCGCCTGGGTGCCCAACGAGCGCTCGACATGTGCGAGCAGGCGGGCGGGCCGGAAGAGATCGCCGCGTGCATCCTGCAGGACCGTAGTCCCTCGTGCGGTGCGGGCCGCGTCTACGACGGCACCTTTAGCGGTACGCTCACCGCGGGCAACGGTGTTTTTGTCGATTTGTTACTGCGTCACGGGTACCGCGTTATTCCGGCTAGCGAGTTCGATCCCAGCATGCTGGAACATTGTCCATAGCACTCGAACCCAACACTTCCTCACGGGTGACCGTTTTGGCATCATCCGTGAAGTTGATATTGAGTACGTCCCGGTCATCAAAGACGTAGGCCGAGTTGACAGGTGCCGTACCCAGGCAGCCCCTCCCCGCGGCCCTCGCGCAGGAACGCGTACAAGGCCCTCCCGTCTCTTGCGCCCCTCCTGCCCCACCCAAACCCTGCTAGGAGCGAGTGCAGCAAACTGGAAGTTTAAATTAGTCTTTGCAAATAACTTTTGAACCTTCACCATCAATTACAATTCCCTGACGGTTGTTAATTGGGCATAGA
>CAVCBD010000038.1:0-17618 GCA_963599935.1 Acutalibacteraceae bacterium
AAGCGTCCTAGTGTTCGCTTCTAATAAAGAAGGCCAAGATTCGGGACGCAGTTCAAAAGGTGCCTGTCCCCTTTGTGGTGGTTTTTATGTTGATGGGTTAACAAATCGGATATTTGGGTACGGGTGTTGCCTTGTGCGGCTAAGATGTTTACCCGTTAGCATCATGTAAGCGAAAGGCGGTCGTCACCATGCAGCAGAACGACGAGACACGTTTTGAGGACTTTGTCGGACTGATCAGCGGCCTCTACAAGGAGATTCAGCGCATCAAGACGTCCGAAGGCGCAAGGCTCGGCCTTAAGGGCTCCGATGTCATGTGCCTGTACTATCTTGAGCGCAGCAAGGACGGCCTGACTGGCGCCGACCTCGCCCGCATGGCCGGCGTTACCCGTGCCGCCGTTTCGCGCACACTGGCTCATCTGGAGGAGGGCGGCTACGTCGAGGTTGACGACTCGGGTGATGCGGCCGTCAAGTACCGTGCTCCTGTGCGCCTGACTGCTCTGGGCGGCGAGAGCATGAGCGAGGCCGATCGCATCATTCGCGATGTGCTCGATACCACCGGCAAGGCCATGGGCGTGGAGCAGCGCGAGCAGATGTATGCGTCGCTGCGCACGATCCTCAGCACCCTGCGCGAGATTTAGAGCCGCGCTGGCACTATCTTTCAGCCAACAACTGCATCGTCCCGTTTGAGCGCGCACGCCGCGCCGGGACATTGTTGTCAAAATTCCCTGCGCGAGACCTGCGCAAGAAAGGATTCGCTATGTCCGTCCGCATTATTACCGATTCCGCCAGCGATATGTCTCCGGCGGAGCACCCCGCTCTGCGTGTTCTGCCGCTGTCCGTCACCTTTGGCACCGATGTGTACATGGATGGCGTCGACATCGATCACCAACGCTTTTACGAGATGCTCGTGGAGCGTGATGAGCTGCCCAAGACCGGTCAGGTCAACCCGTACGCCTTTTCGCAGGCGATTGCCGAGGTTCGTGAGGCCGGCGACGAGGCGGTGATTATTACCGTGGGTGCCAAGCTTTCGGGCACCAACCAGAGTGCTCGCACCGCACTTGCCGAGGCGCCGGGCGGCGACGTGTATGTGGTGGATAGCAACAACGTCACCCTGGGCGAGCGCGTGCTGGTCGAGTATGCGCTGCGCTTGGTGGACGAGGGCCAGGGCGCGGCTCAGGTTGCGGCGGCTGTCGAGGCCGTTCGCGACCGCGTGGTGGTCATCGGTTTGCTTGAGACGCTGGAGTACCTGGTGCGCGGAGGCCGCTTGTCTGCTGCGGCCGGCGCCGTGGGTACGCTACTCAACGTGAAGCCTGTTGTGGCCGCCGAGGATGGCCTGATCGTGCAACTGGGTAAGGCGCGCGGTTCCAAGAACGGTCGTAACCTGCTCAACCAGAAGGTCGAAAAGGCGGGCGGCATCGACTTTTCCATGCCGCTGGCGCTCGGCTATACGGGCCTTTCGGATGCGGTGCTCAAGAAGTATATCGAGGACAGTGCGGCGCTGTGGGCTGGCCATGCCGAGAGCGAGCTGCCCATCCACACCATTGGCGCCACCATCGGCACCCACGTAGGCCCCGGTGCCGTGGCCGTAGCCTTCTTCCAGCCCGCCAACTAGCTTTCCGGTCAAAACCACCACAAAGGTGCCTGTCCCCTTTTTGGTGGTTTATGCTGGTTTGGGTTGAAGGGAGCGAGCAATGGCGTCTGAGGGCTTTTTTGAGCGGGTGTACGAGGTGGTCGAGCAGATCCCCGAAGGGATGGTCGCCACGTACGGCCAGGTGGCGCTGCTCGCCGGTCGTCCACGAAGTGCGCGGTACGTGGGGTATGCCCTGCATAGCAATCCGCGCCCTGGTCAGATTCCCTGCCATCGTGTGGTGTTTGCCGATGGCCGCATTTGCGAGGGCTTTGCTTTTGGCGGTCCCGATGCTCAGCGCGAACTTTTGCTGGGGGAGGGCGTGACGTTTATCGATCCCATGCATGTTGATCTGGGCGCCTGTCGCTGGCCTGCCGGGCTCTAGCGGCTCCACCGTGGCCAAAACCACCACAAAGGTGCCTGTCCCCTTTGTGGTGGTTTTCCGTTGCAGGTTTACCGGAGCTAACTTATGGAGAAGGTATGGCGGCGCATATTGACGCTAGAAAGTAAACCACGGTGAACTATATTGGTTTCAGCAACGGAGCAGGCAATAGGCGATGAAAAAGCCTGCCCTGTTGAGTTTGATTCGCATTCCTCCCCTCTGTGCGATTCAACGGTGTACTTCGGGAACAGGCCCGCTGGCAACTAACTGCCAGCGGGCCTGTTCCTGTTTGTCGGGGGAGTGCAATGGACAGAGCCGAACCGGTCGGGCACCAAAAAAGGCGGACGCCGTAGCGCCCGCCCAAAACAATCTAAAGCTCAAGCCAGCAGATCGGTCTAGTACACCATGCCCATGGCGTCCTGAACCTCGGCCAGGGTCTGCTCGGCGATCTCGTTGGCGCGACGATTGCCCTCGTGCAGCACGTCCTTGACGTAATCCAGGTCGTTCTCGTAGCGCTGGCGACGCTCACGAATCGGGGCGAAGTACTCGTTGACGGCCTCGGTCACGTACTTCTTGAGCTGGCCGGAGCCGCCCATGCCGATCTCCTCGGCAATCTCGACCTCGGTGCGGCCGGTGCAGATGGCAGCCGTTGAAAGCAGGCCGGATACGCCGGGGCGGTTCTCGGGATCAAACGTGATCATGCGCTCGGAGTCGGTCTGGCTCTTCTTGATGCGCTTCGCCGTCTCCTCGGCGGTCATCGAAATATTGATGGCGTTGCCGTAGCTCTTGCTCATCTTGCGACCGTCAAGGCCGGGCAGCAGCGGGGTCTCGGACAGCAGCGCCTCGACCTCGGGAAATACCTTGCCGTAGCGGTTGTTAAAGCGGCGTGCGATGGTGCGGGTGAGCTCGATGTGCGGCAGCTGATCGCGACCGACTGGCACCACGTTGCCCTTGCAGAACAGAATGTCGCAGGCCTGGTGCACCGGGTAGGTGAGCAGAAGGCCGGTAAGCTCGTGGCCCGAGGCCTCCATCTCGGCCTTGACCGTGGGGTTGCGCGCCAGCTCGGCCTCGGACACCAGCGACAGGAACGGCAGCATGAGCTGGTTTGCGGCGGGCACGGCGGAGTGCGCGTAGATCATGGTCTTGTCGGGGTCGATACCGCAGGCAAGGTAGTCCATGACCATGTTGTACACGTTGTCCTGGATGTGCTCGGTGGTGTCGCGGTCGGTGATGACCTGATAGTCGGCGATGAGCACGTTGGTCTTGGCGCCCATGTTCTGCAGCTCCACGCGGCCCTTGAGGGTGCCAAAGTAGTGGCCCAGGTGCAGACGGCCGGTGGGGCGGTCGCCGGTAAGCATGGTGAACTTCTCGGGCGTCTTGGCCAGGCCCTCGCGAATGGCGTTGCTCTTTTGCAGCGCGACTTCGTAGCTGTTCTCGTTTGGCATGATTGCTCCTAACGTATGCGTATTGGTCAAGATGATAACGCGTTTATTGAAAGGGGTGGGGCGTAAGTGGGCGAGGGGCGGGAGAGGGGCGGCTTGTGCGATGGGTGCGGCGCGGCTGCGCTTGGCCAGCGTTGCCTGGGCGCATCCTCGGCAGCTTATCCTAGAGCTTGTGGTGGCGCTCTTCTTTACGTTCCTCGGCTGCTTGCTCCTCCTGCTTAAAGGCAGGGTCGTCAGGGGTTACCAGCTCGTCTTCGTGTGTGCGCTTGTTGTAATGGTGGCGCAGGACGGGCTCAAACAGGTGCAGGTGCTTGGCGAAGGCCGCCGAGCCAATGGCGAGCACGACAAAGATGAGTACGCGCGTGGGCACCTCGACCTGATTGATCGCGGCGGCGCCGGCCGAAAGCATGATGCACCAGGCGTAGATGAGCAGCACGGCCTGCTTTTGGTTGTAACCCTCTTGGATCAGGCGGTGGTGGATGTGGCCCTTGTCAGCCTGTCCGATGCTAATGTGGGCGCGTTTGCGGCGCACGATGGCGCTGAACGTGTCGATGATGGGCACGCCTGCCACGATGAGCGGGATGATGAGCGAGGTGAGCGCGGCGGTGCGGCTCACGTTGAGCAGCGATATGGAGCCCAAAGCGAAACCCAACAGCAGCGACCCCGAGTCGCCCAAGAAGATGCTCGCGGGGTTGAAGTTGTAATGCAGAAAAGCCACGCACGAGCCAAAGAGCGCGATGGAGAGCGCGGCGGCGTCGATGCGGCCCGAAAGCATGGCCATCGTGAACATGGTGAACGATGCGATGCCGCAAATGCCCGTGGCCAGGCCGTCGAGGCCGTCGATGAGGTTGATGATGTTGGTGAACGCCACTAGGTAGATCACGGTGATGGGGTAGGCGAGCCAGCCAAGCATGATCTCGCCGAGGGCAAACGGGTTGATGATGACGCCGATTTTTAAGCCGCCGATGCAGGCGATGAGCGCGGCGAGCACCTGGCCGGCCAGCTTTTGCTTGGGCTTGAGCTGGAAGACATCATCGATCGCGCCTGTCGCAAAGATCACGGTAAAGGAGAGTGCCAGCACGGGGTAGCTGATGTGCAGGCGCGGGTGCGGTACCAAAACGGGCGGCCAGCCCAGGTACCAGGTGCCCAGGATCTGCACGATGCAGGCAACGACGAGGCCCAAAAAGACCGCGGTGCCGCCCATGCGTGGGATGGGCTTGGTGTTAATGCGGCGCTTTGAGGGATAGTCGACGGCGTCGAGCTTGATTGCCAGGCGCTTGACCAGGGGCACCGTGAGAAATGTCGTGATAAAGGCAGCGACCGCCACGCATAAGTACGGTATGAAGCTCGTGGATGAAGCCATGAATCGAAAACCGCCAAGCGTCGAAGGAAAAGGTCAAAGGGCGCTACGCGCAAAAGGACATAGCTGACCCATGATACTCGACCGAGGGGGTGCGGGGGTTTGTGCCGTGCGATTATCACGCGCTTACCAGATATTGGGATGTTGGCGGGGTTCTGCCGAGTGCCGTTGGGTGTCATACGGGATCTGCGATGCCAATTTTTGGGCAAAATTGGCAAAAGAAAACCACCCCCCACGTTACGAAAATGAACCCACCTAAAACAGGTGGGTGCCCTCATCGACTGTTCCAGCGTCCTTAACAACGAAGGATACCTGTACTAGGTACGACTGTGTGGGCTCCCTAAATAAACGCGACGGTTCACCCAGTTGCTCCGCGGGGGGCGGAATACCTACATCATAAAGCGGCACTTTGTCGATTCCAGTCTTGACATTACAAAAATCGTGTCGGACGATTACGGCGCCTTAGGGACGGAGCCGTCTGCTCGGCATGCGCCCTTACGTTTGAGCTGCTGAATCGTTGTTTTGGAGCATGGTTTCATGTCGACGTCGTTGACCGAACTTTTTTCGCCCGCCTGTCATTTGTGTCCACGCCGTTGCGGCGCGGCGCGCGATGAGGGCGCGCGCGGCGTGTGCGGCGCCGATGACACGCTCAAGGTCGCACGCGCGGCGCTTCATATGTGGGAGGAGCCCCCCATCTCGGGCGAGGCAGGCTCGGGGACGATCTTCTTTAGCGGCTGTTCGCTCAAGTGTATCTACTGCCAAAACCACGAGATCTCGACGGGCAATTTCGGTCTTGAGATTACGCCCGAGCGTCTGGTCGAGATTATGCTGGAGCTACAAGATCAGGGCGCCAACAACATTAACCTGGTGACGGCGACGCATTATGCGCACCTGCTGCCGGCCGCGATTGCCGTGGCACGGTCGCGCGGGCTGACTATTCCCATTGTCTATAACACGAGTGGCTATGAGCGGGCGAGTGCCGTGGCCGCGTTGGGCGACCTGGTGGATGTGTGGCTCACTGACTTTAAGTATGCTGATGCGGGGCTTGCGCAGTCGCTCTCTCATATTAAGGACTACCCGCGCGTCGCCGTTTCGGGCCTGGCGCAGATGGCACGCGAGATTGAGCGCCGCGGGGGAGAGCTGGTGGACGACGACGGGCTCATGAAGCGCGGTATCATCGTGCGCCACCTGGTGCTGCCGGGGCATGCGGACGATTCGTGTCGCGTGCTGGACCTGGTGTGGCAGACGGTGGGCGACGTGCCGATCTCGGTCATGAACCAGTACACGCCCAATGCGCTCATGCGCGAGCAGGGCGGCGACCTGGCGCGCGCCGTGACGCACGAGGAGTACGAGCAGGTGCTCGACCATGCCGACGACCTGGGCTTTACGACGATGTTCTGGCAAGAGGGCGGCGCCGTGGACGAGAGCTTCACCCCAGCCTTCGACACCACCGGCGTCCTCACCAGTGCGCAAAGTAGCTAATTTAGCCGCGTCCCAAAAAGACTGGGTATTGGGCGTTGACAGTTGGCGTGCCGTAGGTAAAATATCAACTTGTCCTGGGGACGTAGCTCAGTTGGGAGAGCGCTGCCGTCGCATGGCAGAGGCCGAGGGTTCGACTCCCTTCGTCTCCACCCTTGGATTTGATAAGCCGCTGACATTGTGTCGGCGGCTTTTTTTGAAAGAAAGGGCTGCACCATGGCCGAGCTTGAGTCCCAACCACTGTCTGCCGAGGAGCGCGCCGAGTTGGAAGAGCTCCGCGCCGAGAAAGCTCGTCGCGAGGCCCAGGAAGAGGCACGCCGCGAGCGTGAGGAGCTGGCCGCCCTGCGTGCCGAGCGCGAGAAGGCCGAGGAGGCCGCTGCGAAGGTTGCATCCGAGCCTGCGCCCGCGCCCAAGCCCGCCGCCGCGAAGCCCGCGCCCACTTCACCCAAACCTCAGCCCAAAAGAGCCGCTCATCCCAAGCCCGCCGAGCCCAAACCGAGCCGTGACGAGATGACCTTTGCCCAGCGCATGGTCACCTCCAAGGAGCCTGCGGGCGAGAATGAGATCCCCGGCATGGCTCCGGCTCAAAAAATCATCATCGTGCTCGCCCTCATCGCGTTTATCGTCTTTATGGTCTACACGATCACGGGTAGCATGGGCCTGCACTAACCTGTTCACGCCGGGCTCCATGCCCGCACGTCCGCCTCGCCCAACCCTCAACCCCTGCACAACACATCCGAAAGGTCGCCCCATGGCTTTGACCGACATCTCGCATCCCACCGACATCGCAATGCTCACCGATCTGTACGAACTCACTATGGCCCAGGGTCTGTGGGAGAGCGGCAAGGCCAATGAGCAGGGTTGTTTTACGGCGTTTTACCGCGACCATCCCTTTGGCAGCGCGTATGCCGTCATGTGCGGCACCGCCGAGCTTCCCGAGCTTGTCGAGAACCTGCGCTTTACGCCCGAGGACATCGACTATCTAGCTTCGCTCCAGGCTCCGGCCGGTGGCGCGATGTTTAAGCCTGCATTCCTCGACTACCTACGCAACTTCCGCGCGCACGTGAACATTGACGCCGTGCCTGAGGGCGAGCTCGTGTTTCCGCGCGAGCCCATGGTGCGCGTCACCGGCCCGTCGTTGGAGTGCCAGCTGCTCGAGACCGCACTGCTCAACATCGTCGGCTTCCAGACGCTTGTTGCCACCAAGACGGCGCGCGTGGTACTGGCCGCCGATGGTCGCCCCGTTGCCGAGTTCGGCTTGCGTCGCGCCCAGGGTCCCGATGGCGGCCTGGCTGTTGCGCGCGCGAGCTACGTGGCGGGCTGCTCGTCTACGTCCAACGTGCTTGCCGGACGCCGCTACGGCATTCCCGTCTTTGGCACGCATGCGCATAGCTGGGTGATGAGCTTCGATTCCGAGCTCGAGGCATTCCGTGCGTTTGCCAAGTCGAGCCCCAAGAACTGCACGCTGCTTATCGACACGTACGACGTGCGCGAGGGCTGCGAACATGCCATTACGGTTGCCAAGGAGATGGAGGCGGCGGGCGAGCGCCTGTCGGCCATTCGCATCGACTCAGGCGACCTGGCTAAGTTGTCCAAGTATGTTCGCGGCCGTTTTGACGCCGAGGGCCTGCCCTATGTGGGGATTTCGGTCTCCAACGATCTGGACGAGTACACGATTCAGTCGCTGCTCGACCAGGGCGCACCTATCGATAGCTTTGGCGTGGGCACCAAGCTCGCGACCTGCTACGACCAGCCGGCGCTGGGCGGCGTGTACAAGCTTTCGGCCCGCCGCGCGAGCGAGACGGACCCGTGGACGCCGGTGGTGAAGCTTTCCGAGCAGCCCTACAAGCGCACGATCCCCGGCGTGCAGCGCGTGCGCCGTTATTACGACGGCTTTGGCGGCCCGGTCTGCGACATGATCTATGACGAGGACCATCTGGCAGGGGAGGGTGCCGCGCGCGGCAATACCCTTGTGGCCGTGAATGATGCCGCCTTGGTGACCGATGTGTCCGAGCTCGAGTATCGTGAGCTGCTGGTGCCGATCGTGCGCGACGGCAGCGCGGTGGCTCCTCGCGAGAGCATCGAGGACGCGCGCGGCCGCTGCGCCTGGGCGCTCGATCATCTGGACGCTGCCTACAAGCGCTTTCTGTATCCGCAGACCTACGTGGTGGGCATGGAGCAGGGCCTGGCTCGGGTACGCGACGAGCTCGTGCGCAAGAACATGGCCGCGGCTTCGGCCTTCCCCTGGGCAAAATGATCCCTTGGGGACGGAGGAAAGCGGATCAGTTGGCCTTGCGGCTCCTCCGGTGATCCGCATGCGACGGAGGAAAACGGATTATTTTCTCGCTCGCCCGTTCGCCCGTTCGCCCGAACGCTCGACATTCGATTGGTTTGACGTATGACGACTTCTTATAAAACGATGGTGGTAAAGATCGGCTCGTCCACGGTGGTGGGTGCCGACGGCAAGGTCAACCGCGCGTTTATCGGTGGCCTGGCCGATCAGGCCGCGGCCCTGCGCAAGCTCGGCTGGCGCTTGGTCGTGGTGAGCTCCGGCGCCATTGCCTGTGGCTATCCTGTGCTGGGCTTTGACCGCAAACCGGTCGGCGATCTGCCGAGCCTGCAGGCATGCGCTTCGGCCGGCCAGTGCATTATCTCGTCGGCCTACGACGAGGAGTTCCATGCGCGTGACCTACTCACCTCGCTCGTGCTGCTCACGCGCCACGACACGGCGCGCCGCACGTCCTACCTGCATGCGCGCGACGCCCTGCTGCGTCTGGTGGAGCTGGGTGTGGTACCGGTTGTCAACGAGAACGATACCGTTACCGTCGATGAGATCAAGTTTGGCGACAACGACACACTGGCGGCGCTTGTAAGCTGCCTGGTTTCTGCCGATCTGTGCGTGACGCTCTCGGACATCGATGGCCTTTATACCGCCAATCCACATGAGGACCCCACGGCCGAGTTTGTCCCGGTCGTGCATAAGATCGATGCCAAGATCATTGCCTCGGCGGGCGATTCTTCGACGTCGGTGGGAACCGGCGGCATGATTACCAAGATTCGCGCGAGCCGCATTTTGATGACGGCTGGCATTCAGAGCGTGATTTGCTCGGGCGAGGAGCCCGATGCGCTCGTGCGTCTGGCCCGTGGCGAGAGCGTGGGTACGCTGTTCGATCCGCCGGCGGAGCGCCTGGACATCGCGCCCCGCAAGCTGTGGATCGCGCTGGGTGACAAGGCGCACGGCTCGGTGACGGTTGATGACGGCGCCGCGAAGGCGCTGGTCAGCCGTGGCTCGTCTTTGCTCGCGGTGGGTATTCGCCAGGTCGATGGAGAGTTTGCCGAGGGCGATGTGCTCGATGTCTGCGATCCGAGCGGTATGGTCGTCGCTCGCGGTATCGCCGAGGCCGATTCGGACGTGCTGGAACTTGCAGCCGGACGCCGTCAGGACCAGATTGCCAGCAACCGCCTGCTGGCAGACCTGGCCGAGAAGCCCGCGATCCACAGGGACAACTTGATTGTATTTGCTTAGGCCTCGACGCCGGGCGCCTTCGATCTGCAATGCACGTGGGGCGAAATTACCAGGGTAACTTTGCCCCGCCGCGCTTATGTCCGAGCTGGTCGCCACGAAAACGGCCCATCTACTACTTTTAATAGGCTATCGGTGACCATGCCAAGAATTGCAAAAAGAAAACCGCAGGTAGAATGCCTGCGGTTTTCTTTATTTATGGCATCTGGTTGAGCCATGCGGGTGAAACGTAGTAGATGGGCCGCTTTCGTGGCGAAGGGCGTCATCCGGCGCTCGGGAATTCGGCACTTGGGGACGTTCCTGTTGTGCCGGTTGACGGGGACACTTCTTCACTAGAAGATTCGGCGCAGGTCTCCGCGGTTGAGGGCTTCGTCGAGGAGGTGCTTGAACACCACGCTGCCGTGCAGGCCGTCGTGCTCGAACTCGTTGGTCACCCAGGCGTGCGAGTTGTCCACGTGGCTGAGCGTGTCGAGCTGCATGCCCGAGTCCACGTACATGTCGTCGAAATACACGGCGGCCTGGAGTGGCACTTCGTTGCAGGCCAGGCGCTGCGGGTCGTAGATCTTGTCCCAGCTCGTGTCTTCCATCAGCAGGTCCATCGCCGGCTTGAAGGGCTTAAGTTCGGGCATCTGCTCAAACATCCACGGGAACATGGCCTCGCCGGTAAACATGAGCGGGCGCGCGAGGGTGTCGAACTCGGCACGATGGGCTTTCTCTTCTGCCGCGGCCCAGTGAATGGGCATGGTGTCGCCGTCGGCGTAAATGAACTCCTGAAGCGTCCAGTACAGCGGATTCGTGCGCGTGTTGGTGCGCTCGAAGGCGCGCATCAAAAAGCTATCGGATACTGAGGCACCGCAGCTCAGCGTGCCGTCGCCGTCAACAAAAGCGTGATCAATAATCCAATGCATGCGCTCAAAGCTCGGCTTCATGCCAAAGTCGCTGCCCATAAGCTGCAGGCGCTCCACCGTCATCGGCGAGCCGTCGGGTAGCGCGGGCTTCTGCTCCTCAAGCGCATCGGCAAGAGTCGCCACGCGCTCGACGTCGGCGGGGTAGCGGTCGTAATACTGCTGCGTCTTGGCGGTCATGCGCGGGAAGGTGTGTGCGTAGACCTCGCTGGCGCTTGCCGGGACGTGGGGAATGCCACCGCAGGTAAAGCTCGCCGCCACGCCCTCGGGGAAGAGCGACAGGTAGCTCAGCGTCAAAAAGCCGCCGTAGCTTTGGCCGAGCGTGACCCACGGCTTGCCGCCAAAGCCCACCAGGCGCAGGTACTCAAAATCGCGCACGATGGAGCTGGCGAGGTGGCGCTTGAGGAAGTCCGCCTGTGAGTGGGCCGCATTGGCTCCTGCTGCCTCGGCGCGCTCGCCCAGGGCCGCGATCGTGCGTCCGTCAACACAGCTGCTGCGTCCGGTGCCACGCTGGTCAGGCAGCACGACGCGGAAATGCTTGACGGCCTCCTCAATCCAGCCGTCGCTCGTGGGCGACAGCGGACGCGGGCTTTCGCCACCGGGGCCGCCCTGTAAAAACAGGAGCAGCGGCAGATCGTCGTTGATGCGGTCAGGTGCGCAGACCACGCGGTAGAAAAGCTTAATGCTCTCGGGCGCGCCGGCGATGGGCGCCGGCATGGCGCCGCGGCGCATGGTGCTGCCGACGGCCAACAGCATCGGCTCCAGGCCGCGCCAATCCAAGGGGATGTCGATGCTGTGGTCCTCGACATAGAGGCCGGGGACGTGGTACGAAGTGATGAGGGCCATGCGTTACTTCCGTTCGTTGCGGTGTTTCGGGTTGACCAATTCTACCTCCGTCGGCGAGGATGCGCGTAAATCGGCTACCATGGTGGGCAAACATCTAAGAGAAAGGGCCGTCCATGTCGGTCGATATAGCCACGTATGTCCACGATCTTGCCGTCGAGGCCAAGGCCGCTTCTGCCGCGCTTGCCACGGCGAGCGATGCCCAGCGCCAGGAGGCCGTGCGCGTCATGGCCGCGGCGCTGCGCGATGGTGTCGACTCCATCGTCGCCGCCAACGAGCTCGACATGTCCGCCGCGCGCGATGCGGGGACCTCGGCAGGGCTCCTCGATCGCCTGTTGCTGACGCCCGAGCGCGTTGAGGGCATGGCCGCCGGCCTGGAGAAGCTTGCCGAGCTGCCCGATCCCGTCGGCCGCGTGCTCGACCATCGCGTGCTTGCAAGCGGCGTGGACCTTACCCGCGTGAGCGTGCCGCTGGGTCTGGTTGCCATGGTGTACGAGGCGCGCCCCAACGTGACGGCCGATGCCGCGGGCATCTGCATCCGCACCGGCAACGCCTGCATCCTGCGCGGCGGTTCGCTGGCCTATCACTCGTGCGCCATGATTGCCGAGCTGCTGGCCGATGCGCTTGAGGCCCAGGGTTTCCCGCGCGAAGCCGTCTCGATGATCGAGTCTACCGACCGCGAGGCCACCGGCGAGCTCATGAAGCTCCGTGGTATTGTCGATGTGCTCATTCCGCGTGGCGGTGCGGGCCTGATCCAGCGCTGCATGCGCGAGTCGCTCGTGCCGGTGATCGAGACGGGCACGGGCAACTGCCACATCTATGTGCATGAATCCGCCGACTTCGATAAAGCGCTCAATATTATCGTCAACGCTAAGACGCAGCGCGTGGGCGTGTGCAATGCCGCCGAGTCGCTGCTGGTCGACCGCGCCGTGGCCGATGCGTTTTTGCCCGCGGTCGTTGCCGTGCTGCATGACCACGGCGTGCTCATGCACGGCGACGAGGCCACGTGCGCCGCGTGCGCCGACGCCGGCTTTGTGGAGGGCGATGACTACGCCGCCGCGACTGAGGAGGACTGGGGTCGCGAGTATCTGGCGCTCGAGATGAGCGTGAAGGTCGTGGCAAACGAGGACGAGGCCATCGCACACATCAACCGCTACGGCACGATGCACTCCGAGGCCATCGTTGCCGAGGACACGGATGCTTGCGAGCGCTTCCTGGACGCGGTCGATGCCTCGGCCGTGTACGCCAACGCCAGCACGCGCTTTACCGACGGCGGCGAGTTTGGCCTGGGCGCCGAGATCGGCATCTCGACCCAAAAGCTCCACGCCCGTGGCCCCTTTGCCGCCGAGGCCCTCACCACCTACAAATACAAGCTCCGCGGCACCGGCCAGGTCCGTCCCTAAACCTACCAAAAAGGGACAGGTTTATTTTGGCAGGTTTTATCTGCGGTTTTGTCGGGCGACACGTTCGCCCGGCTTTTTTCTCCGCATGCCTTTTCTGCCTTTCGACTTGGCCCGCGGCGATATACGATAGTGACACCGTGTCCTAGCACCGACTCACCTGGAGGTACTGCCATGTCCCAGACGCTTTCCGCCGGAATCACCCGCGACCGCGCGTTTGAACTGCTCAACGAGCACAACAAGGACCCGTTCCACATCACGCACGGCGAGACCGTCGAGGGCACCATGCGCTACTTTGCGCGCGAGTTCGACCCCGAAAACGAAGAGTTTTGGGGCATTGTCGGTCTGCTGCATGACCTGGATTGGGAGGAGCATGAGGATGACCCCATGAACCACACCATCTATGCTGCCGAGATTCTCGAGGGTGAGGGTGCGACTCCCGAGCTTATCCGCGCCATCCAAACGCACACGTCGGACTTCAACTCTTCGCTGCCCAAGCCCGAGCTGCAGATGGAAAAGATCCTGTTTGCCTGCGATGAGCTCACCGGCCTGATCGGCGCCGCCGTCATCATGCGCCCGAGCAAGAGCGTCATGGACTTTACGACCAAGTCGCTCAAAAAGAAATTCAAGGACAAGCGCTTTGCCGCCGGCTGCTCGCGCGATGTAATTTCGCAGGGCGCCGAGATGCTGGGCTGGGAGCTTCCCGAGCTCTTCGACCGCACCATCGCAGCCATGCAGTCCTTCGCGCCCGATCACGATACCTTCCAGGCCTAACCTGCCAAAAAGGGACAGGTTTATTTTGACATGTTTTATCTGCGGAAACGCCTCCGTTGTAGTTCTTAACTGCGGAGGCGTTTCCGTTTTCTTGTGACGCCTCGGGACTATTCAGTCGTTGCCGGCAGGTGACTATGCGGCATTCTTTATAATCCACGTTCCCAACCCGGTTAATAACTGAACCTGTTTGATCGTCAGCCCTTCTTTTCGAAGGGCCAGTATCGCTTCGTTGCGAAGTGCCTTGGAGACGGATTTGAGTTCTGTGGGCGCACATCCCGCGACGTTTTGCACGACTGCCGCACCAAATTCACTTAGATCTTCCTCTCGCACTTTTGCCGTTGCGCTCGGACGATAGGGCAGCGTGGGTACACTTTTCATGAACTTGAAATATGAGCGCGGCGTCGGAAAAAGTGCGTCGACAATGTCCCCGGTGACATGCGGCCGTGACCTGGCACTCATTAGATACTCGCGATGGCTGCTCCAGGGATATTCGTCATATGCCGCCAGTCCTGCTTTTTGTGGATTCAGATGAATGTATCGAATTGCCTCGAGTAAATATACTTCCGACTTAATGGGCGAATCCCAAAACCGCTCCTGAAACACGTGGCCGATATGCCCCGTCCGCGCATTGTACCTGCCCGCATACGATACGGCTACCGCGTGCATCGCGTCGCTCTTGCGGTCGTCCGGATCGTCGATGAGCAGATGAATGTGGTTTCCCATAAGGCACCAAGCGATAAGCTCGATATTGTGTTTGGGGAGGATCGCATCGAGGATCTGAAGCATGGCGATTCGGTCCTCTGCATCGTCAAACAGCAATTGCCCTCCGTTTCCACGCAACGTGACGTGGAAATAACCGGTTGGCGACTTTGAACGAGGTTTTCTCGGCATGGCCCCTCCTTTAGCTTGGATGGGCTGAAGATACCTCATTCGCAGGCTTCGATTGCCGAGATTCAGTTCACCGACTATAGCTGCTACCTGCCGAAATGTTATTGCGTTTTCAATTTGATGCTATTTAATGGTAATTGAGCAAGACGGACACGCTTGTTGTGGATGCGGGCGTTGGTTGCGTCGATCTGGACGGCCCTCGCTTGATTTCATCGCAAATAGGCTTCACGCATTTCCGCGGCGATAGAAAAATGGCCGGGCGCTCACAAACAAAATGGAGCATCCGGCCATTTACTGATTGTTTGTTGACGTTTGGCCAGATAAAACCTGCCAAAATAAACCTGTCCCTTTTTGGCAGGTTAGTTGAGGGCGGCTTGGGCTAGGCGGGCTTCGGCGTCCTCCTCGGTGACGCCCAAGGCCACGGCGAACTCCTCGATGGAGCGACGCTTGGCCTCCTTGAGTACGCGCATGTAGTAGGAGCTGGGCTTTTTATCAGCTTCCTCGGCCTGGCGAATGCGGTGCATCATGGTCTTTGCCACGCGGACCGTCTCGGGTGCGCCCAGCTTGAGCTGCTGCTTAAAGTGCGTCTCCTCGAGTGAGCTGTTGCGCTCGGTAAAGGTGTCGCACTCGAGCTCGTCATAATGGCTCAGCAGGTGCTCGGCATCTTGCTGGGAGATGGCGGCATGCAAACGATCGGCCTGCGCCACGGGGTACATGAGGATCGTCTGCGCATGTCCCTGCTTGGTCTCGAGCAACAGCATGGGCTGCGGTGTGTCGTCCCTAAAACCGACGACGGTGCAGACTCCCTGGCCCGGATGAATGACGTGTTGACCGATTGAGAACATGCTACCTCCAACTTATACGAATTTACGTATGTCTAGAATAACACGCTGACGTGCGCAAACCCTTACTTTATGCAGGAAAAGCACACAACTCTGATAGGTAAGAGTATTCGATAACAGACGCAGCTCATTCACACCTTTATGCATTTTTAACGCCTGCATAATCTGCAGGCAGACCGGCATCTTTGAGTGACTCCATGCAAGCTGTAGTCATTTTTGTGCATATGCAATATCTATTAGCTTTACCCTGCGACAGTGCCCGTCGCTTGTGATAGAGTGCTACAAACTCTGGCTTTTGCCCTACGAGTGACCAAGAGCTCGGGGGCTTTAACACAAGGAGGATCTATGCCCGAGAAGATTGAAGAGCTGGTACGCGCTGCGCTTGCTGCGGCCCAGGAGGCCGGCGACCTTTCCGCATTTGAACTTGACGATTGCGCCATCGAGCGACCGGCTGATACTTCTCATGGCGAGTGGACCTCCACCATGGCCCTGAAGTCCGCCAAGCTGGCTCACTGCGCCCCGCGCAAGATCGCCGAGGCCGTCGTTGCCCATATGCCCGAGGACCCTGCGATTGAGAAGGTTGAGATTGCCGGCCCTGGCTTCATCAACTTCTACCTCTCCGTTGCCGTCAAGAATGCCATCTTTGGCGAGGCCCGCGAGAAGGGTATGGATTTCGCTAAGTCCAACGTCGGTGGTGGCCTGAAGACCCAGGTCGAGTTCGTTTCCGCCAACCCCGTCGGCCCCATGCACATTGGTCACGGCCGCTGGGCCGCTCTGGGCGACTCCCTTTGCCGCGTCATGGACCACGCCGGTTACGACATCCAGCGTGAGTTCTACATCAATGACCACGGCTCTCAGATGAACACCTTCGGCAACTCCATCAGCACGCGCTATATGCAGCTTGCCGACATCATCGCCAAGCAGGGCGTTGATATCGACGAGGCTCACAAGCTGCTGATCGCCGACCGTGACGCCTTTGTTGCCGACGAGAACGACGAGCACCCCGAGACCCATCCCTACCAGGACAACTTTGCCGAGACTCTGGGCAAGGACTCCTACGGCGGCGATTACATCATCGACGAGGCTGCCGAGTTCTGGCGCACTGACGGCGACAAGTGGGTCGAGGCCGATCCGCAGGAGCGCATGGAGAGCTTCCGTGAGCGCGGCTATGTGAAGATGGTCGACAACATGCGCGACCTCTGCCACGCCGTCAATTGCGACTTCGATCGTTGGTACTCCGAGCGCTCGCTGTACGTGAAGGACACCGAGGGCGAGACCGCCGGCACTTCCGCCGTCGACCGCGCTTTCGAGAAGCTCGACAAGATGGGCTACCTCTACACCAAGGACGGCGCCCTGTGGTTCCGTTCCACCGACCTGGGCGACGACAAGGACCGCGTCCTGATCAAGTCCGACGGCGAGTACACCTACTTCGCCTCCGACGTTGCCTATCACTGGGACAAGTTCCAGCGCGTCGACCACGTCATCGACATCTGGGGCGCCGACCACCACGGCTACATCGAGCGCGTCCGCTGCGTCTGCGACGCTCTCGGTTACCCCGGCAAGTTCGAGGTTCTGCTGGGCCAGCTCGTCAACCTGCTGCGCAACGGCAAGCCCGTCCGTATGTCCAAGCGCAAGGGCACCATGGTGACCCTGCAGGAGCTCGTCGACGAGGTCGGCTCTGACGCCGCCCGCTACACGCTCATCTCCAAGAGCTCCAACCAGATGGTCGACTTCGACATCGAGGCAGTTAAGAAGCGCGACAACTCCAACCCGGTGTACTACGTGCAGTACGCTCACGCCCGCGTGTGCTCCATCCTGCGCCGTGCCGCTGACGTTACGCCCGAGCAGGCTGACGAGATGGGCATGAAGGCCGTCGCCGCCAAGGCCATTGGCGAGAACGTCGATTACTCGCTGCTGACCGACCCGACCGAGCTCGCCCTGTCGCGTAAGCTCAACGAGCTCACCGACCTTATCGGTAGCTGCGCTCGCGACCGCGCTCCGTTCCGTCTGACGCACTTTGCCGAGGAGCTCGCCGGTGACTTCCACAGCTTCTATGCTGCCTGCCAGGTTCTGCCGAGCGAGGGCCGTCCCGTCGACCCCGAGCTTTCGCGCGCCCGTCTGGCCGCTTGCGACGCCGTCCGCGTGACGCTCGC